>CAJJAQ010000016.1 GCA_905182095.1 uncultured Pseudomonadales bacterium
TTGGCAGCAGCTGGTGTTGGCGAACTAATCCTGATTGATGATGACCATGTGGACTTATCAAACTTACAAAGGCAGATCGCTCATAGAGAACAAGATGTCGGCATTAACAAAGCCGAATCTGCAGCTGCTGCTATACACGACCTTAATAGTGAAACCAAAGTCACCGTGATCTCACGACGTCTTGAAGGTGCAGAATTGGCAGGCCAAATAAGTGAAGCGGACTTAGTCATTGATGCTACTGATAACTTCGACAGCAGGCATTCGATCAATGCGTTGTGCTGGAAAACTAAAACACCGCTAGTTTCTGGCGCAGCGATTCGTTGGGAAGGACAGATCTCGGTATTTGACCCAATGGATCCTCAGTCGCCTTGCTATCAATGCCTTTATCCCGAGACAGATACCAACGGCCTTGAGATGAATTGCGCCGAAAACGGCGTCATAGCACCGTTGGTGGGCATTATAGGCTGCTGTCAGGCATTGGAGGCAATAAAGTATTTAGCGGGCAGCGGCAGTAGTTTAGTGGGCTATAGTCTTTTCTTTGACGGTAAGTATATGGAGTGGCGGAAGCTCAAATTGAGCAAAGCTCAAGGCTGCCCAATATGTTCGGAGAGTTGATTAGGAGAGGCCTTGGAATGACTTGCGCAGAGTCTTAAGAAGAATCTCGGGAAGAACCTCGAAGAAAACCTAAGTAGACGATTCGTATAGTTTGAGTTGCTGTAACAAGTGCCGGCACAACTTCTGTCTTACTTCAGCGATAACAACCGACTCATGGTGCGCAAACAAATGCGTGACACTTATGTCTGTTAAGCCACAGGGGTTAATTTGACTGAAAGGCTGCAAATCCATCGCCACGTTCAAACTCAAGCCGTGATAACTACACCCTCGACTCACGCGTAGCCCTAAAGATGCAATTTTCGCGTTGTCTATATACACACCCGGAGCATCCTCGCGCAGGCGGCTTACAACCTGATAATCCCCAAGAAGCCCTTGAACAGCGGCCTCTAAGCGTGACACAAGGTCTCTAACACCTATGCCAAGTCGACGCAGATCTAGCAGTAGATACACTGTGATTTGGCCCGGACCATGATAAGTCACCTGACCACCGCGGTTTGATTGCACCACGGGAATACTGCCCGGAAAAAGAATGTGCTCAGCCTTACCGGCCTGGCCTTGTGTAAACACCGGCTTATGTTCGGTTAGCCAAATTTCGTCCGGCGTGTCGGCAGTACGCAAACGGGTAAAGTCCTGCATGCGGGAATATACCGGTTCGTAGAGGGTCTCACCGAGATCAACTAGTTTTACCGCGTTCTGCCTGGTGCCGGCAGCATCAGTTGGTGCGACTGTCATCGCTTCAATGCACAGAAATTTATTTGTGGGATAGGCTCATGCTTAGACGGGCTCATTCAGATGACCATACGCACTGCGGCGTCTGTCATTAAATCATCGTGCATCTCTTGTAGCTGCACCGGCCCTTGCGCCATCAAGTTAATGCGCACAGAAACAAATTTGTCACCGCTGCTGCTACGCATGGTTATATCGTCTGGAGTAACATCAGGGGCGTGTTTGCGAACCGTATTAAGTACGCGCGCGGTCACACCATCATCTGTGCGGCAAATGATTTTGATTGGGTACCGGCAAGGGAACTCTATTTTAGGCGGTTCAGTCATTGCCAAACATGGACTCAAATAGCAGAAAAATAAAATCTCCAAGCCTGGAAATTAGTCCGGCTTCAGGAACGTCTAGTAGAGTTACCACATCGGCTTCATAGATCACTTCGCCGGCCAACACCAATTTTAGTTGGCCAACAATCTGACCAGCCGTTAAAGGTGCCTCTAACTGACTTGGAACAGAAATCTCGGCCTGTATATCTTTATAATAGCCACGCGGCACAGTGACAGAAACTTCTTCAACAACCCCGAGACCGACGTTTTCAAGGGTGCCGTAGAAAACAGGTTCAGCGCGCAACTCAGAACCCGCAGCATAAAGTGTTTGGGTTTCAAAGTTGCGAAAGCCGAAGGACAAAAGCTTTTGGCTCTCGCGCATGCGCGCCTCATCAGATGTGGTACCCAACACCACACTTATCAAGCGCATACCCTCTCGCTCTGCAGAGGCTACCAAGCAATAACCTGCATCTTGGGTATAACCGGTTTTCACTCCATCAACAGATCTATCACGCCAAAGTAGCTTATTTCTATTCGGTTGATCTATGTCGTTAAACTTGAAGCGTTTTTCAGAATAAAGTTCATATTGTTCGGGGTGATCGTTAATAAGCGCCCGCGTTAATATTGCTAGATCTGCTGCCGTACTATAGTGATTGTCGTTAGGTAGCCCTGTAGGGTTTTCGAAATTACTACTATTCATCCCTAAAGCTTTTGCTTGTTCGTTCATCAATCCTGCAAAATCAAATTCGCTACCAGCAATATGTTCTGCCAACGCAACACTGGCATCGTTGCCGGACTGTATGATGACGCCTTTGAGCAGATCGCTAACGGTTACTCGCGTACCTTCTCGAATAAACATTTTGGAGCCACCTGTACGCCAGGCATTAACGCTGATCTGCACTTCTTCTTCGAGGCCTAACCGGCCCAAGTTTATTTCTTGCTCAACAAGATAGCCGGTCATGATCTTGGTCAAACTGGCTGGCGCTTTACGCAGATCCGAGTCCAGTTCTGCCAGCACCTTATTGGTTTTTGCATCGAGCAAAATATAGGAAGTGGCCTGAATATTTGGCGGCGGCAAAGTAAGCGGTTTTTGGGCAAAGGAAAGGCCTGAAAAGGCGCCCAAAACAATGACTGCGATTAGGGAATTAAACGTGGCGACTCTGGGCATCTTTTTTTCATGTTTCTACAGCTAAGAAGAATGCATTCTAACATCCATCAACCTACGGGGGCCAAATTTTGCAGTCGGTTTCTAGTTGTTCATACGACAAGGGGTATGAGATGGAGTGGCGACGGTAGTGGCACACAACGTGGGTTTAATCAGCGCCAGGCATTTTTTGCAATATCCGCCGCTGATTAGTCAGCGGTGCGCTCGTTAACACGCCCCAGCCCAAGAGTTGCGACCAGTGCTTTGATCCGCTCAATAGGTGCACCATTAGACAAAGGTCCGACCTGTAAACGATACATCTCACCGCCTATGATTTTTACCACTTCAACTACAGCACCTGACGTAGCCGACAATTGACCTTTAGCCAATTGTGCGTCACTCAGGCTTACAAAATCACCCACCTCGAGCAGAACCTGTTCTGTGCTGTAGCTAACGGTTTCAACGCGCACGCGAGCTGTACCGCTTTCATGGAAACCTAGCTTTACCGCCGCGGCGAAAGATAAATCGATAATTCGGTCACTGTGAAAAGGGCCTCTATCGTTAATACGCACAATGGTATCTTTACCGTTAGCTAAATTTGTCACTCGAGCAAATACAGGAATCGGTAATGAACGGTGGGCAGCCGTCAGCGTGAACATATCAAACGGCTCACCACTGGAAGTCGACCGACCGTGGAACTTGGTCCCATACCAAGACGCATTACCTTCTTCGAGGTAGCCTTCGGAAGATGGGAGCACCGCATAGTCGTTGCCCCACACATTATAGGTGGCTGGGTTACCCCGAGCGCTGGGAGACAAATCTACCACCTGTGGGTTTTCTAAGTTTGCCAACTGCTCTATTGCCGCAGGGCTTAATGCAGGCGCAGCGTCTTGATCTTGGTCATAACGCCCGGACTTACTCGGCGTCTGCGTTGCACACCCCACCAATAGACTCAACAGTACAACAACGCAAACTAATCGCTTCACCCGGCCTCGCCTGATTGCAATCTCAACTGGCGAATGGTTTCGCTTAGCTGATAGACAGCCATGGCATAAAGCCTACTGTGGTTGTAACGCGTAATGACATAGAAATCGTCGAAACCTAACCAAAAGTCTGCACCATCAGGTTGGCCCATGCGCATTAACATTGCATTAACCTGCAAATCTTCGCTCATGGAAGTCGGTATTTCTACGCCTAGCTCTTGCCACTGTTGCAATGTTTTGTTGGGTTTTAGTGAACTATTGGCCAACTCCAAAATCTCCGGCGTAGCAGTTTTTACGCTTATTTTTTGCGTAACTAACCCGTCGCCTTGCCAACCATGGCGAGCAAAATAGTTAGCGACACTGCCAATAGCGTCGACCTTATTTGACCAAATATCTCTAACGCCATCGTTATCAAAATCTACAGCGAAGTTACGATAACTAGACGAGATAAATTGACCGTAACCCATAGCCCCTGCGTAAGAACCCTTTAAGCTCATAGCGCTCTTACCTTCCTCACGGGCCAACAACAGAAATTGCGTGAGTTCGCTGAGAAAAAACTTAGATCGCGGCGGGTAATCAAAGCCTAGGGTAGCTAGCGCATCGACCACTCGATAAGAGCCTGTGATGCGACCATAACGTGTTTCTACGCCGATGATGGCCACGATGATTGCTGCGTCAACGCCATAAACTTGTTCCGCGCGAGCCAGGGTTTCTGCATTTTCTTTCCAGAACTTTACGCCCAGTTCTACTCGGGGCGGATCAACCAAGATTTTGCGATACTCATGCCATTGCAGTCTGCGTTCGGCGGGTCGCGACATTAACTCTATTATTCTGTCTTTCTTTTCTGCGTCGCGAAAAATTTCTTCTAGGGCCTGACGAGAAAAGTCATGTTCAACTACAAGGGATTCAATGTAGGCCACCACTTCAGGGCGATCGATATAGTCATCCGACGCGTAGCCGACTGAGCCTTGCAATGCAATTGCGGCGCATATTGCCACGCGCAGAGTTTTTGCATAGCCGCTACTGATTAATTGAAAAAACATATTCCTCCTACCATGCCTTATGAGTACGCATGGACATTATTATGCCAAAACCCGCCATCAGCGTTATAGCCGAGGTACCACCATAACTGACCAGTGGCAGTGGCACACCTACAACAGGCAGTATCCCACTTACCATGGCGATGTTAACAAATAAATAAATAAAAAATGTCAGAACTAATGCACCAGCGACCAAACGTCCAAAAGTACTGCCTGCCTGAGATGCTAAAAACAAACCTCTAGCTATGATCAAGAGATAAAGAGTGAGTAAAAATGCGATGCCAACAAATCCAAGCTCTTCACCGACTACTGCGACAATGAAGTCCGTCCTCGCTTCGGGTAGGAAATCTAGATAACTCTGACTTCCTTGATACAGACCCTTACCAAAGACGCCGCCGGAACCAATGGCGGTAGTAGATTGAATGATATTCCAACCGGCGCCTAACGGGTCACTTTGCGGATCAAAGAGGGTCAAGATTCTCTGCTGTTGGTAGTCTTTAAGTACGAACTGCCAAATTAGTGGCGCCGCCGCCGCGACAAGTGTGAGGGCTCCAAAAATCCAACGCCAAGACAATCCGGCGAGCAGCAAGACAGATACGCCGGCTCCGATAACCAATATGCTGGTGCCCAGATCAGGCTCTATACCAATAAGGAATGCGGGCACTCCGATAATGAGTAAACTAAACAGCGTGTGTTTGAGCGAAGGCGGAAGAACTCTTTGTTGTAGGTACCAGGCCACGGCCATAGGTACAGCGATCTTCATAAGCTCTGAAGGCTGGAACCTGAACAGTCCTGGTATGTCTATCCAGCGCTGGGAGCCTTTAACCTTAACACCCACTAGCAAAACCAGAATTAGCAGAATCAATCCGAGAAAATAAAGAACCGGCGCCCAGCGCAAATAGATCGCCGGGGGCAGCTGAGCGGCAATTATTAACGCGGCATAGGCAGCGCCAATGCGTCTGACTTGCGCATCAAATAGAGCATCATTACCGTCTACTGCACTACTCAACACCACTAAGCCAAAGAGCACCACACCAGTTATTAACAGTAAAAGAATGGGGTCGACGTGCACTCGAGTGTACCAACTCGCGGCGCCACCCACTGAATAACTAGGCAATTGTCGCTGAAAATCTGAACTCATAATGGCACCACTAAAATCTGCATCTAACGAATACTCGCGATTTCTTTGGACAGATGCGCATCAATCACGGCTTTAGCTACCGGCGCCGCCACTGAGCTTCCACCACCTCCATTTTCTACTAAAACAGCGACCGCAATGGTCGGATTATCAACTGGTGCGAAGGCAATAAACCAAGCATGCTTGCGGCGAAATTCCGATAACTTCTCTGCGTCATAAACTTCTCCTTGGTTGATCTCAACCACCTGAGCAGTCCCCGACTTGCCAGCCATACGGTAAGCGATTTTTTGTCCTATGTATGCCCAAGCTGTGCCGTTGCCGCGAAAGCCTTTGCCGCCGCGGTGAACGACGTCCTCCATGGAATCTACCATGGACTCCCAGTCTTCTTCACTAAGCCCGACCACTGGCAAAGGTTCTTCAACCCTGCTCATTTCATCTATAGAAACATCACTAGATAAGAGCATTCTCGGTCGCACTACACGACCACGGTTAGCAATGGTGGCTGCTACCGTCGCCATTTGTAAGGGTGTCGCCAAAAGATCACCTTGGCCAATACCTAGGTTGACGGAGTCTCCAGGGTACCAAGGTTGATTCTTTGCGCTACGTTTCCATTCAGGCGTCGGCAACAATCCGCTACTCGCTTCGGGAATGTCTATGGCCAAATTTTTACCAAAGCCAAACTGGCCAGCAAAGCCAAGTAAGCCGCGAATTTCCATGCGACTGGCTAGATCATAAAAATAGACGTTGGAAGAGCGGTAAATTGCTCGATTCAAATCAACCTCACCCTGACCTCCAGAGTTGTCCTTGGTCCAAGACCAATCTCTGTACACGCGCTCTTGGCCCGGCAGTTTAAACCACCCTTTGTCTTCAATTGTCTCTTCCCAGTTGGTTACAGCCATGCTTATTCCGGCTAAACCAACGACGGGCTTAAAAGTAGATCCGGGAGCGTACTGGCCATTTACGGCTCGATTAAACAACGGCAAATAAATCGAACCAGCCAACTCGTCGAACTGCGAAGAGGTCATACCACTAACAAATAAATTTGGGTCATAGCTGGGCTGGCTAACCATTGCCAGAATGCCGCCGGTGACAGGATCTAATGCAACGATGGCGCCGCGCCGGCCACCTAGCGCCTCGACACTTGCTAATTGTAATTTACTGTCTAGGTGCAAAGTCAAATTCTGACCCGTTTCTGCGCCCTGGACATCTAGTACACGGTGGACTCTGCCATAAGCATCGGTTTCTACTTTTTGGTAGCCTACCTTGCCATGCAGGCTTTTTTCATAGAAAGCTTCAACGCCGCGCTTTCCAATAAATTGCGTACCACTATACTGAACTGGCTCTACAGTTCGTAAGTCCTCTTTGCTCATACGCCTTACCGAACCTACTGCGTGGGCTGCTAAGACTCCCATCGGATAGGATCGAACAAGGTGACTAACAACTTCTACACCGCGCAAACGATGTCGATTCACGGCTAACAATGCCACCTGTTTTTCAGAAAGGGATTCGAGAATAACCGCAGCTGAATCTGCTCTACGTGGTTTATTAAGAACGGTTCGAATTCTTTCTACTTGCTCTGGCGTTAGGGATAAAATCTCTATTATGGAAGTCAGTAACCCTTCAACATCTTCTGCTCGTTCAGCAACAACAGCCAATGAAAAAGACGTTTGATTATCGGCTAATAACCGGCCATTCCGATCATAGATCATGCCTCTTGGAGGCACTAATGTTTGGATTTGAGTACGATTGTTGTCAGCTCTCAACTGGTAAGTTTCATGCTCAGAGATTTGCAGCGTAAGCATTCGTGCGACCAACACGGCGAACAAGATAACAACAAATACAAATAGGGTTATAGCTCGACCCACAAACATTTCCTGTTCGCGGCCTGGGTCTTTAATCGACAGTTCTAACGACAATTAGGCATCCTCACACACGATGATAAGGGTGCCCAGTACTGATGCTCCAGGCTCTATATACAGCTTCGGCTAATATTACGCGAACCATGTAATGAGGAAAGGTTAAGTTAGACAGTGACATTTTTTGATCAGCGCGACTCAGTACGTCTTTGGCAAGTCCATCCGCACCACCAACAAGAAAAGCAACATCTCTACCCGCCATTTGCCACTCCTTTAACCCAGCAGCCAAAGCAACACTGGTGCAAGAGGCGCCATGTTCATCTAACGCAATCACCCAGTCATTCTTGCTGATCTGAGCTAATAACTTCTGCGCTTCGGCTTGCTGATATTTTGCCGGATCAGTGTGGTGTCGTGGAGCCTGCATTTCTAACAAAGTCAGCGGCATTTCTCTTGGCATGCGTTTGGCATACTCATCAAACCCAGTTTTGATCCAACCGGGGCACTTATTGCCTATGGATAATATGCGTATCTTCATTGGTCTTGGTCAATAGGTGATGGCTACTCAGGTTCTACGCGTTGCATTTCGGGCTTGCTGCGACTGGACATCTCTGTCCACAAGCGTTCTATCTCATAATATCCACGGGCCTCGGTATTCATGACATGGACCAATACGTCACCAAGGTCTACCAGCACCCAGTCATAGCTTTCACGACCTTCTATACCCAGCGGTTGGATACCTATAGCTTTCGCGGATTCGCTGACATTGTCGACGATTGCTTTGACGTGGCGGTTAGAGTTGCCACTGGTCAGCACCATATAGTCTGTCATTGGTGTGAGCGCCGCCACATCCAGCGCGACGATGTCTACGCCTTTAAGATCTTCAATGGCTGCGGTGACGTGGTCACGTAATGCACTTGGGTTCAAACGATACTCTCCGTTGTAATATAGAGTTGATGCTGCTTAATGTATTGGCTCACTTGCGGAGCCAGATGATCGGAAACACTCTGACCCAAGCTCAGCTGCTGACGTACAAATGTGGCTGAAACTTCCTGCATTGGAAGCGCCAATCTTAACATCTGACCGGCTTTGCTATGATCTATTTTTTTGCACTGACGCTGGGCGAAAAAGTCTACCAGATTGTGCGCTTCTGAGGTCAGTTGTCCTGGCCTATCTAACACCACCAAGTTGCATAGATTGGTGATTTCATGCCACCGATACCATGACGTTATTGTTGCATATGAGTCCTGTCCGAGTATCCACACTGGATGAGATTTATCCTCATTAGCTGAACTTTTCTCTGCGGCCATGGCCGCTAGCGTATCAAAAGTATAAGAAGTACCCGGCCTTTGAAGTTCGCGGTCGTCTGCCATTAGATTGTCATGGTCGGCACAGGCCAATTGCAGCATTTTCCAGCGATGTTCGTTAGATGTATGGGAGGGCGCACGATGCCCCGGCCGGGCAGACAACAGCATATGTATTGAATGTAATCCCAGTTCGGCTGCCACTGACAGTGCTGCGTGAGTATGCCCATTATGCACCGGGTCAAAGGTCCCGCCGAATATACCAATCATTCTGTATTCACTCTGCGCACTTTAACGATTACGAATTTCTCCGTTACCAAATACAACATACTTTTGCGACGTAAGCCCTTCAAGACCAACGGGGCCTCGAGCGTGGATTTTGTCCGTTGAAATACCCACTTCGGCACCCAACCCATATTCAAAACCATCGGCAAACTGAGTAGACGCGTTAACCATCACAGAGGCCGAATCTACTTCAGCAATAAAGCGACGAGAATGGGCGAAATTCTGAGTAACAATTACATCAGTATGCTGGGAGCCAAATTCGTTGATGTGGGAAATTGCAGCATCTAAATCAGCGACAACTTTTACTGCCAAAATTGGTCCCAAGTACTCTTCACCCCAATCTTGCTCAGTGGCAGGCATCATCTGGGTGATTTTTCGGGCAAGCTCACAGCCACGTAATTCAACACCTACAGCAGTATATTGCTCTGCCAACGAAGGTAAAATTGCGGCCGCGCACTGTTCGTGAACTAACAAAGTTTCCAGTGCATTACACACCGCGTATTTTTCTACCTTTGAGTTAAAGGCAATATTCTTCGCCATAATGACGTCAGCGTCGGCATCAATGTAAACATGGCAAATGCCATCTAAATGCTTAATTACAGGAATAGTCGCTTCTTTCGAAATACGATCTATCAGGCTCTTACCGCCTCTTGGCACAATAACATCAACATACTCATCTAACTGAATCAGTTCGCCTACCGCAGCTCGGTCGGTAGTATTGACCAATTGAACACAGGCGGCGGGCAGACCAGCCGCTTCTAGGCCAGCTACAACACACTCTGCGATGGCCTGATTAGAATGAAAAGCTTCAGAGCCACCACGTAAAATACAGGCGTTGCCTGACTTCAGAGAAAGGCTTGCGGCGTCCACTGTGACATTGGGGCGTGATTCGTAAATCATGCCAATCACTCCCAATGGCACGCGCATCTTACCAATCTGAATACCGCTAGGGCGAAAACTGAAATCAGTCATTTCCCCTACCGGGTCTTTCAAGGCATCCACTTGAAGAAGGCCTTCAATCATTTGATCAATGCCTTTATCATCCAAAAACAACCGTTCGATCAGTGGTTGGTCGATAGAATTTTTTTGCGCTGACTGCATATCCTGTGCATTCGCCTGCTTAATTTCTTGCCGAGCATGATCTACAGCAGCAGCGATTGCTTTGAGCGCGTTAGATTTTGTCGCAGACGATGCTGCACCAATAACTCGTGAAGCATCTCTGGCAGCACGACCAACGCCCTGCATATAACTTTTAATATTTGTATTCATGGTTCGCATTATAGGGGTAAAAGCAGCAATGCTCACGCATGCAATACGTGAATATGGCAAACGTTAATTTGTCATTACCCCTATAAAATCGCTAAGGCGAATCGCTTACTGACCGAATTTGGTCACCAGCCGCTCTAATTCCGTAAGCCGTTCTTTGGCCCCATTCATTTGCAACAAGGTCTGTTTTATTTCTGGTTCAATGGGCAGCAAGTCAGCAAGGCGATAACTAACGGACCGAGCTTCGCCTAGTCTGATCGGCGGATTGAGTTGCTGAATAAGCGGGTGCTGCATCAAATCTTGCAACACAGCGACCAAAGGCTCGTGTACGGAAGTTAACTCGCCCAGCGCTTCTTCTTTGGCAAATTCTACCGTGGCTTTTAGTAAACCATCTTTTTGTAGATAAGATTCTTTGATAGAAAACTTACGCGCGCCCTGAGCAACAATACCCAGTAAGCCATTATCCGCTTGGTTAAAATCGACAATCTTCGCCTCAGTACCTATGCGAAACACATCTGGTACAGCATCCGCATCTTTGTCGGTAACATCACTACCGGTGCGTAACAGTACGACACCAAAATTGACTTGATTGCGCATGCACCAGCGAATCATATCGACATAACGTGGTTCAAAAATGCGCAAAGGCAAAACGCCTTCAGGGAATAGAACTGTGCGCAGGGGAAAAAGGGGGATTTCGGGTAACTCTAACCCACCTCGCTCTTCATCGTTGGCAATAGCTTCTGACAAGCGCTGACTCCTTACCTATTTTAATTATCGTGACTGAAATTTTGCGCAACTATAACTAGCCTTGACTGAGGCCGCCAATGTTATGCTGCGTTTTCCAACCCTATAGAAAACGGCAGGGTAAATTAACAATATTTTGCATGCGTCTATAATTAACATGCTGCACACCGAGGAATGACGACTTTGGAATGGTTACAAGTACTGGTACTGGCCTTACTACAAGGCGTTACGGAATTTTTGCCGGTTTCAAGTTCAGCCCACTTAGTACTTCCTGCGCAACTGACCAGTTGGCCAGATCAAGGTTTAGCATTTGATGTAGCCGTACATTCTGGCACGCTGATTGCGGTAATGGCTTATTTTCGCAAAGACTTGCTGGCCATGTTATGGGCCGTCGGGCAAGCGCCCACCGTGTACGCTGTGCGCGCCGGCCGCGCGCCAGGTAACCCTGAAATATCTCAAGCTGCCCAAGGTATTGAGCAAGTACTGAAGCTTGCCCTGGCTACGCTACCTGTCGTCATCATAGGCGTATTGGGCAAAGACTTTATTCAGGAGCAACTGCGCACGATTCCGGTCATAGCAACTACGACAATGCTATTTGGCGCTGCGCTTTGGTATGCGGATCGTAGACCAACTTCGAATAGCGCTATTACTTGGCAAGCGGCAGCACTTATAGGACTTGCCCAGAGTATTGCGTTGATTCCCGGCACTTCGCGTTCTGGAATAACCATAACCGCGGCGTTACTACTTGGCTTGAGTCGAACCGAAGCAGCAAGATTTTCTTTTCTATTGGCCATTCCAACTATCGCAGGCGCACAGCTATTGTTGTCTCTGGATTTGGCGGAAGGCAACATTGAAACAGACTTGGCCAAAGTTGCCGCAGGCGCAGCCCTTGCTGGAGTCAGTGCGTATTTGGGGATTCACTACTTTATTCAATTAGTGGAGCGAACAGGGATGTTGCCTTACGTTGTGTATCGGTTGCTATTGGGTTTGATATTGTTTGGGCTGGTTTACGCCGGTCTGTAGCGATGCGCTTGAAAACGCCGGGCGCAGAGGGTTAGCTGCACCTAGCACATGTCTTTTCTAGCAGAGAACCAGCACCCAAAGAACTGACTTCAAAAGCTATCGCTGACAAAGCACTAGGTAACAAAGCACCGACTAAAAAATACTGACTAACAAAGTACTGACTAACAAAGTACTGACTAAAAAAACGACTGACTAACAGGCTTTTCGTACAGTAACGGCCAAGTACCCGCAGGGACTAAAAGGGAATATCGTCCTCAAAGTCTGTGTCATCGGATAACGTAGGTGCACTGTCGGCTGCCACAGCAGTACTGGCTGCTGGCTGGGCTTGGGACTGTTGTGAAGGCTTATTTTCAAACCCGCTTGGCGCACCGCTTTGCGAAGGCGCGTTCTGGGCCGGTGGGTTTTGAGCCCCCCCCATGCCTGCGCTATCGCCACCAGCGCGACCATCCAACATCTGCAATTCACGAGCGTTAATTTCTGTGCGGTACTTTTTCTGCCCGTCAGCTTCCCAACTGGAAGTTCTCAAGCTGCCTTCAATATAAACCTTTGAACCTTTGCGTAAATATTCTCCGGCAATTTCAGCTAGCCGCGCAAAACAGACAATATTGTGCCACTCGGTACGTTCCTGCATTTCTCCCGAGGCTTTGTCTTTCCATGACTCGGACGTGGCAATACTGAACCGTGTCACCGCGCTGCCACTTTGGGCATAGCGTGTTTCAGGGTCTCGCCCAAGGTTACCGATGAGCATTACTTTGTTAATTCCTCTGGCCATAATCTTCTCCACATAGGATGACACAATGTTAATAGTGTAGATCAAAACTGCAATGCCACCCAATCTAAAATGCTGTTGATTGAGTACGCAAAAATCTTGCCTAGGCTAGGAATTTGGCGATACTTAGAGTGCGCCAGGACTGGAGGATATGTCTGAACTACACGACAATTTCACGCGATATCCGATACCCTTCGTCGCACTTAACTTGATGCCTAATGTGGCCCAAGCTATGTTGATTACGCCCATCTACCGAACAAGAGCGAATGTAACCTTGGACACGATTTCACTACGCGGTGCTCGCACCCATAATTTACGTAATATCGACTTAGACATCCCAAGGGATAAACTGGTGATCATCACCGGTTTGTCCGGTTCCGGAAAATCGTCCTTGGCTTTCGATACGCTGTATGCAGAAGGCCAAAGAAGATATGTTGAATCACTATCGGCCTATGCGCGTCAATTTTTGTCGATGATGGAAAAGCCAGATATAGATCATATTGAAGGTTTGTCGCCAGCAATTTCTATTGAACAAAAATCCACCTCTCACAACCCCCGCTCCACTGTCGGCACGATTACCGAGATTTACGACTATTTGCGCCTACTTTACGCAAGAGTGGGCGAACCTCGTTGTCCCGAGCATGCACTACCACTAGATGCACAAACCGTCAGCCAAATGGTCGATCAGGTCACAGAGAATATGGCCGATCTGCGGGTAATGATTCTTGCGCCTATCGTTAATGAGCGCAAAGGTGAACATCTGCACGTATTTCAAGAACTCATCAGTAACGGCTATGTGCGTGCGCGCATTAACGGACTCATAGTTGACCTTGATGACGCTCCGGCTTTGGACAAGAACAAAAAACACACCATTGAAGCGGTGATCGATCGAGTACGGGTTAAAGCGGACGTTGCACAACGCTTGGCCGAGAGTTTCGAGACCGCACTGGGGCTATCCGATGGTGTGGCCTTGGTTATGGATATGGACGACAAAAAGAGCCCGGCGTTGGTTTTTTCCTCGCGCTTTGCTTGCCCATCCTGCGGCTACAGTATTGCAGAGCTAGAACCACGCATGTTCTCTTTCAACAATCCAGCTGGCGCCTGCGGCGGCTGTGATGGCTTAGGCGTAACTCAATTTTTTGATCCAGATTTAGTTGTTGCGGACACTGATTTAACCCTAGCTGAGGGTGCGATACGCGGCTGGGATAGGAGAAATATTTATTATTTCCATATGCTTTCGTCTTTAGCCGACCACTATGAATTCGACGTTGAAGTGCCTTTTAAAAAGCTCAGCAAGAAAAATCAGGACGTCATTTTAAATGGCAGCGGGCGTACACGCATTGATTTTAGTTACGCCAATGATCGGGGCGATGTGATTCGCCGCACCCACAAATTTGAGGGTGTATTACCGAATATGCAACGGCGCTTCCGCGAAACGGATTCCTCCATGGTCAGGGAGAATTTACAGAAGTTCATGCGTGTCACCGACTGTCCAAGCTGCCAAGGCACTAGGCTTAAAGAGGAATCGAGAAACGTTTTTATCGGCGCGACGGATTTGCCAAGCGTTACTCATGCCTCTATAGCTGACACCCTGAAACATTTAGGCAGCCTTAAGCTGAAGGGACAAAAAGCCACCATTGCTGACAAAATTCTTAAAGAAATAAAGGCAAGGCTGCAGTTTTTGGTAGATGTAGGGCTTAATTATCTAACTTTAGATCGCAGTGCGGACACATTATCTGGGGGCGAAGCCCAGCGCATACGCCTTGCCAGTCAAATTGGTGCCGGACTAGTGGGCGTTATGTATATCCTTGATGAGCCGTCAATTGGTCTGCATCAACGAGACAACGAAAGGTTATTACATACGTTGGAGCATTTGCGCGATTTGGGCAATACCGTAATCGTGGTGGAACATGATGAAGAGGCTATGCGAAGAGCCGACTACCTTATAGATATCGGGCCCGGAGCAGGCGTACACGGCGGCGAAGTCGTTGCTCAAGGTACCTACGAAGACGTTCTCAAGAATAAGAAGTCTATTACAGGGCAATATTTGAGCGGCGCTAAATCTATTCCGATCCCCGCAAAACGCGTGGCTGCAAACCCTGAAAAGCACTTGGTGCTTACTGGTGCTAGCGGCAACAATTTGCAGGACGTGTCTATAAGCATACCGTGTGGGTTATTGACTTGTATTACAGGTGTTTCCGGCTCTGGTAAATCTACCCTTATCAACCACACGCTATACCCAATTACCGCTACGGTCCTGAACAAGGCCACTACCCTTAAGCCAAGACCTTATGAGGCGATAGATGGACTGCAACATCTAGATAAAGTGGTTGATATAGACCAAAGCCCAATCGGCCGAACACCGCGTTCTAACCCGGCCACCTATACCGGTCTTTTCACGCCCATAAGAGAACTATTTGCCCAAGTACCCGAGTCTAGGGCAAGGGGATATAAACCTGGGCGGTTCAGTTTTAATGTGAAAGGCGGTCGCTGTGAAGCGTGCCAAGGTGACGGCTTGATCAAAGTTGAGATGCACTTTCTGCCGGACATTTATGTTTCTTGTGACGTTTGTCATGGCAAGCGCTACAACCGCGAAACGTTGGATATTCGCTACAAAGGTAAAAATATCCACGAAGTTCTGGATATGACCGTTGAGGACGCCGGTGTGTTCTTCGCACCTGTGCCCATGCTTTCACGCAAATTGCAGACGCTCATAGATGTTGGTCTTTCGTATATTCGGCTGGGCCAATCGGCTACCACCCTCTCCGGCGGTGAAGCTCAGAGAATTAAATTGAGCAGGGAGTTATCTAAGCGCGATACTGGCCAAACCCTATATATTCTCGATGAGCCAACTACTGGCCTGCATTTTCACGATATAGCACAACTTCTGGACGTGTTGCATAGATTGCGGGACGACGGCAATACGGTAGTGGTTATTGAGCATAATCTGGACGTGGTAAAGACTGCGGATTGGATTATTGACCTAGGCCCCGAAGGCGGCTCTGGAGGCGGCCACATTGTTGCAACAGGCACACCCGAACAGATCGTCAAAGTGAAAAAGTCCCATACGGGTAGGTTCTTAAAGACCTTACTAGAAAAGTAAGGGTTCACTTGCATTAAAAAGCCCGCAAAAACGGGCTAGTAGCGACGTTCTTTTGTCAGCTTATCGCTCTGGCAACCTATGCCGTTGGCGCAATGCGCCAACTAAGTACCAAAACACACTGTGTCTGTTAACTCATGCAATGCTTTAAGGCACTAGTGCACAGCTGGATATTTTCCTTGCGCGCTGAGTAGCCCATTAAGCCTATACGCCAAACTTTGCCTGCAAATGCACCAAGTCCTGCGCCTATTTCTAAATTGAACTCGCTGAGTAACTGCTTACGCACAGCCGCTTCATCGACACCGTCAGGGATCTTAACTAAATTCAGCTGAGGTAGCCTGTAGCTGGCATCAACAACAAACTCTAGGCCGATACCATTTAAATTTTCGACTAGAATCTCGTGCATTGCTCGATGTCTATGCCAGGAATTCTCTAGCCCTTCTTCCTGCACCATCAACAACGCTTCATGCAGTCCGTACATGGCGTTAACTGGTGCAGTGTGGTGATAAGTTCGTGCGCCGTCGCCTTCCCAATAAGCCATCAATAGCGACAAGTCTAAGAACCAGCTTTGTACCGGAGTATTTCTTGCTTTGACTTGGGCTGCGGCTTTATCGCTGAAGGTAATTAGGCTAATTCCTGGGGGCGCAGACAAACACTTCTGCGTCCCTGAATACGTTACGTCAGCACGCCATGCGTCCACTTCCAATTCGATTCCGGCCAAACCAGTCACGGAATCTACAATGCTCAAACACTCGTATTGCTCAGCTAGAGCGCACAATGTTTTTGCGTCAGAGCGCACACCAGTAGAGGTCTCTGCATGCACAAACGCAAGTATCTTAGCGTCTGGATGAGCCTTCAATGCTGCTTCGACTTTTTCTGGATCAACTTGCGTGCCCCAGTCGTCTTCAACGGTTACCAACTCGCCGTTCATACGCCGCACGTTCTCAGCCATACGCATGCCAAATACACCGTTAATACATACGATTACTTTATCGCCGGCTTCAACTAGATTGGCAAAAGATGCTTCCATGGCTGCAGAGCCTGGAGCAGAAAGAGGTAGGGTAAGTTTGTTTTCTGTGCGAAAGGAATAACGCAAGAGATCTTTGATGTCTTCCATCAAAGCAATGAATTCAGGATCTAGATGGCCAATAGTAGCTTTCGCCATGGCTCCCAGAACTCGTGGGTGTACGTCCGATGGGCCAGGGCCCATCAATGTTCTGGGGGTCGGGTGAAAGCTACTACTCACAACGATTTAGTCCTTCTTTGTATCAGCCTGCTCAGCATCCTCTGCTGCGGGCTCTTCCGCGGTTTCCACAACTGCTTCAGTTTCTTCAACAGTCTCAACCACTTCTTCTGCACCGGCTAAGTCAGCGTCGAATTCTTCGACTTCGGCGATCGGACGCCCAACTAACTCTATATATGCCATTGGCGCTGCATCACCAGTTCGGAAACCACACTTTAATATACGTGTGTAACCACCTGGACGTTCTTGGTAACGTGGGCCGAGCTCAGTAAATAACTTGCCTACTGCAGCCTTACTCCGTGTGCGAGCAAACGCCAGGCGGCGATTCGCAACAGAATCTTCCTTAGCGAGCGTAATTAACGGTTCAGCAACCTTACGCAATTCTTTCGCTTTTGGCAGTGTCGTTTTAATAACTTCGCACTCAATTAGAGACGTAGCCATATTGCGAAACATCGCTTGACGGTGCGAGCTGTTTCTATTTAGTTGTCTGCCACTCTTTCGATGACGCATTATTCGTTCCTGTACCTATAAGCGTGTAATCGCTCTTTACTGACGCTATTTCTAACGTCCTGTTATCTCTCGAGTCGAACCTGAGTTAGATTCGGCCACCATGTAAATTTGCTGGTGGCCAATTTTCAAGGCGCATACCCAGTGACAAACCTCTAGACGCTAATACGTCTTTGATTTCCGTCAGGGATTTCTTACCTAAGTTCGGTGTCTTCAACAATTCTACTTCGGTGCGCTGAATCAGATCACCAATGTAGTAAATATTTTCCGCCTTCAAGCAGTTAGCCGAGCGCACTGTCAATTCCAAATCGTCAACTGGACGAATGAGTATTGGATCCGCTTCGTCTTCTTTCTCTTCTTCAACCTGTTCACTTTCGCTATCAAGGTCGACGAACACTGCAAGTTGATGCTGGAGTATAGTTGCAGCTCTTCTGATCGCTTCTTCTGGATCAATAGTACCGTTAGTTTCTAAATCCAAAACTAACTTGTCGAGGTCAGTACGCTGCTCTACACGTGTGCTCTCAACGCTATATGAAACTCTACGCAGGGGACTATAGGATGCGTCTAGACGCAATGAACCAATAGGGCGACTTTCTTCTTCGCTATACGCGCTCACCTGTGAATCCACAGGGACATAACCACGTCCTCTCGTTACCTTAGCTTCCATGCGAATAGATCCGCTGGCGTTAAGGTTACACACAACATGGTCAGGATTTGCGATTTCAATATCTTCAGAAAGCTGAAAATCAGATGCCGTAACCACGCCAGAACCACTCTTTTCGAGAATGATCGTACCGTGATCTTGGTTATGCATTACGATACTGATGTCTTTCAGGTTAAGAAGGATATCTATGACATCCTCTTGAACGCCTTCAATTGTACTGTATTCGTGCAGCACACCATCGATCTGCACTTCGGTAATCGCGCAACCTGGCATTGATGATAAAAGTATTCTACGCAGAGTATTACCCAGCGTATGACCGAAGCCTCTTTCCAGCGGTTCTAAGGTGACCTTAGACCGGAATGGGCTATCGGATTGCACTTCAATATTTCGCGGAGTCAGAAATTCGTTTGCCAACTGTGACATATATTTGTCTCCCAAAGAGGCGCCGGAGCGCCCAAAAAATTACTTAGAGTAAAGTTCTACGATCAAGTTTTCGTTGATCTCAGACGGTAGCTCTTCACGATCTGGTAGGCGCTTGAAAGTACCTTCGAGCTTTTCAGAGCTCACGTCGACCCAATCGATTTCGCCACGCTGACTAGACAGTTGCAAAGCAGCCTGAATGCGAAGTTGACCGCGAGCCTTCTCAGCAATAGCCACTACGTCTCCTGCTTTAACTTGAAAAGACGCGATATTCACCCAATGCCCATTAACTGTAACGGACTTG
>CAJJAQ010000017.1 GCA_905182095.1 uncultured Pseudomonadales bacterium
TCGAAGCTTATGGCGTAGTTTTTCGTTACGACATTTAGCTAGCTAATGTAGCTGCTCTGCCTAGATCATTAGCAACTGCCGCCTGCCCGGAAAAAAGGCCAATTCGGCCTTTTTCGGCTTGTCTAACGGAGTCTGACTGTGTCGCTTGCGCTTACGGGCTTGTGCCTGCTATTACCCTCCAAGTACTGTTTCAAGTCGCTGAGTTAATCGTTAAGCTATGGCTTGCTGAGCGCCGGGTTAAAGTCATTTAGCCCCTGTCAGCAACCCACAAAAAGACCAGCCTATGCAAGGCATAGAGCAGGGTGGCGACACCCGTAACTGTCAGTGCAGAAAAAAAGGCCGAGTTTTTTCGATATGAGCCATTTAGTTGGGTTCCTATCAGTTTTAATTAATAAGGAATGTATAACGTGAGCAACAGAACGAAATTCTATATCAATGGTGAATGGGTAGAACCTACGACAAGCGAAACCATTGATGTTATCAATCCAGCAACAGAGCAATCTATCGGCCAAGTGGCTATGGGCGGCGCGGCTGACGTTGATAAAGCTGTGGCGGCTGCTAAAGCAGCCTTCGAAACTTTTTCCCAGACCACCAAAGAAGAGCGTATAGCCCTTCTGGAAGCAATTGTTGCTAAGTATGTTGAGCGTATGGGTGACGTTGCCGCTGCTATCAGCGAAGAAATGGGTGCACCACTTAGCCTAGCGAATAAGGCCCAGGCTCCTGCCGGTGCTGGTCACTTTATGACCACTATTAAAGTGCTCAAAGAGTACGAATTTGAAGAAGACATTGGTACGTCTCACATCATCAAAGAAGCGGCTGGTGTTTGCGGTTTCATTACACCTTGGAACTGGCCAATCAATCAAATCGCCTGCAAAGTTGCCCCAGCGATTGCTGCGGGTTGCACCATGGTACTTAAGCCATCTGAAGTTGCGCCGTACAACGCAATTCTTTTCGCGGAAATTTTAGATGCAGCTGGCGTTCCCGCTGGTGTGTTCAACCTCGTGAATGGTGATGGACCAGTTGTCGGTGGAACGCTTTCTGCCCACCCTGATGTCGACATGATGTCTTTCACGGGATCTACTCGTGCTGGTGTAGAAGTTGCTAAGAATGCTGCGCCTACAGTTAAGCGCGTTGCTCAAGAATTGGGTGGCAAGTCTGCCAACATCATTCTTGATGACGCAGACTTCGGTAAAGCGATTGCTCGTGATGTATTCGGGCTAGTGACTAACTCCGGTCAAAGCTGTAATGCACCTACACGAATGTTGGTGCCCATGTCACGTATGGATGAAGCTGCTGCCGTTGCTAAGGCCGCTGCTGAGAAAGTTAAAGTTGGCGACCCAAATGCTGAAGACACCATGATTGGTCCGGTTGTTTCTGAGGTTCAGTACAACAAAATTCAAGCGCTGATTCAGGCCGGTATTGATGAAGGCGCGCGCCTAGAAACTGGCGGCACCGGTCGTCCAGACGGTCTAAACGCAGGCTTTTATATCAAGCCTACTGTTTTCTCCCATGTAACTAATGACATGACTATTGCTCAGGAAGAAATCTTTGGGCCGGTTCTAACCATGATTGGTTATGAAGACGACGAAGATGCGATCCGCATTGCGAATGACACGGTTTATGGTTTGAGCGGCTATATTTCTTCGGAAAACTCAGATCGGGCCAAGAACATTGCGCGCAAAATCCGCACAGGCAACATTCACTTGAATGGTGCACCTGCTGATCAAAATGCGCCGTTTGGTGGCTATAAGCAGTCGGGTAATGGTCGTGAGTGGGGCCGTTATGGTTTGGAAGAATTCCTCGAAACCAAGGCAATCATGGGCTATACCCCTAAGAGCTAAGGGGCTTTTGCTAATACCTTATGTGCGTTGCTAGTTAGGGCGCATAGCTAAGGTTGAGACAAGGCACATATGTCTTCGTCTGTCTAAAAACCCTCGCTTTCTGGCGGGGGTTTTTCGTTTCTAACCCCGTATCCACTAACTGCTCGACTACCGATCTGTTAATGCTCTAGCCAGTATTGCTAGTATGTCTTGCTGCCTGATCTGTTGTTGTCTGAGCGGTTGCTGCCGGAGTTACGGCCATTTTCAATCATTTAGGGTTTTGTTATGAATAGCCTGCACAGTCTTCAGGGCCTCCAAGTTGTTTCACTAGAACAAGCTGTTGCCGCGCCATTGTGCACCCAACGCTTGGTAAAGGCTGGCGCTCAAGTGATTAAAATTGAGCGTCCTCAAGGGGATTTTGCCCGCTATTACGACACAGCGGTAGCTGGCGAAAGCTCTTATTTTGTTTGGCTCAACGCAGGCAAAAAATCTGTGGTGCTGAACTTAAGTATTGATCAGGACAAGCAGTCTTTGCTGCAAATTATTCATACAGCAGACGTATTGGTACAAAACCTAAAGCCGGGATCTCTGGCAGGTTTAGGGGTAGACCTTGACCTATTGCACGCTGAGCGCCCTAAATTTATTTCCGTTTCTATCTCGGGTTTCAGCCCCGATGGCCCTGGTTATAAACGTAAAGCTTATGATCTGCTGATGCAGGCGGAGTCTGGTCTTGCGCAAATTACCGGTAGCGCACAAGAGCCTGGCAGGGTAGGTGTTTCTCTTGTGGATATTGCCACCGGGCAATTTGCCTACGAGGCTATTCTGGAGGCCTTGTTACGACGCGCGGTGTCTTCAGTCGGCGCGAAAATAGACATTTCCATGTTCGACGCAGTATCCCATTGGCTTGCAGTGCCCTATTTGCTAGATCGTTATGGTGGTGGTGCCCCTCAGCGCGTTGGTTTAGCACATCCGGGCATTTGTCCCTACGGCGTATTTACCAGTGCCGACGGGGTGAGCTTTATTATGTCTATTCAAAATGAACGAGAGTGGCAACGGTTTTGTGATGTGGGCATTGAAAACCCTGAGTTGGCTGGGGATCCCCGTTGTGCCGATAATCCTACCCGGGTGGCAAACAGAGTATTTGTTGACGCTACAGTGCAATATGCTTTTGCTCAGTTAGATTACCAATATTTAGGTCAGCGCTTAGACCTCGCGGATATAGCATTTGCGCCAGTGAGCGAAGTCTCAGCTCTTAAGGATCATCCAGATTTTCATACCGAAACCGTCCGTGTAGGCGACCAAGACATTGAATTGCCTCGCCTGCCTGGGTCTAATGGTGAACAATCTCTGGTGGCTAAAGTGCCGACACTTGGCGAGCACACAAAAGAGATCCTCAATAGCTTAAGTCAGTGATTGGCGGCTTTATCACAGTTTGATGGGTTGGAAGGTATTTTATTTTAGCGCAAAATCCACGATCACTTTATCGACTGTGGACAGTTATGGCTTATAACTTGGATAATATTTTCGCTAAAATTTTGCGTGGCGAAGCACCTGCCTTTAAGGTGTATGAAGACGACTACTCCTTAGCTTTTATGGACGTAATGCCTCAAGTTGAAGGCCATACCCTAGTAATCCCCAAAGACCCCGCAGAAAATTTGCATGACGTAGACCCAATTATTTTGGGTCACACTATGGCAACCGTCCAGCGTGTTGCGGCTGCAGTTAAACAAGCCTTTGTTGCTCCAGGCATCATGATTGCGCAACTCAACGGCGCACCTGCCGGTCAGACCGTATTTCACCTGCATTTTCATATTTTGCCTCGTGCCGACGGCCTAGACATTGGTATGCACGCTCGTGATATGGCGGATTTTGCGCTATTGGAGACCCATGCACAGCGCGTACGCGCAGCACTTGCGTAAACATTTGGAGTAGATGGTATGAGCGGCGCTAAAGATGGGCTTGCAGCAGAGACTCAAACGCTTTTGATGGAAGACAAAGCTGAATGGGCGCAAGCCATAGACGACATTTTGACCGAGTATGGCGAAGCGGGGGTGCGCGAGATTTTGCGCAGTCTGCAAGATCACGTGCTGAGTCTGAATATCCCTCTTGATGAAGCTACCCTAAATACCCCGTATCGCAACAGTATTGGCCCCGAGTCACAACCTGCTTATCCGGGTAATTTAGAACTCGAAGAGCGTATTGAGAAAATCATTCGTTGGAACGCCATTGCTATGGTGTTGCAAGCCCAAGACAAAGGTATTGGCGTTGGCGGCCATATTGCCACTTATGCATCTTGTGCAACCATGTTGGAAGTGGGCTTTAATCACTTCTTTCGTGGTGCAGGCTCGAACAATAATCGGGGCGCAGTAGACATGCTGTTGCCTCAACCTCATGCGGCGCCGGGCATTTATGCGCGGGCGTTTTTGGAGGGGCGGCTTAGTGAGAATCAACTTAAAAATTACCGCCAAGAGTTAGGTGAGGGCGGTGGGCTTTCTTCCTATCCGCACCCACGTAGCATGCCGGACTTTTGGGAAGTACCCAATGCCTCTATGGGGCTTTCAACCCCAGCAGCCATTTATCAGGCGCGATTTGCTAAGTACTTAGAGAACCGCGGTCTGAAGGAAGCGGCTAGCGGCAAAGTCTGGTGTTTTATCGGCGATGGTGAATCTGATGAACCGGAAGTGCTGGGCACCATAAATATCGCCGCGCGCGAGAAATTAGATAACTTGGTTTTGGTGGTTAATTGCAACCTGCAAAGACTTGACGGTCCTGTTAGGGGTAACGGCAAGATTATCCAAGAGCTAGAACGGGTTTTCCGCGGCGCAGATTGGCAGGTGTTAAAGGTCATATGGGGCAGTGGTTGGGATGCACTACTCAGTCGAGACAGTGACGGTGTATTACAGCGCCGCATGGACGAGTGTCTAGATGGCGATTATCAAATGTATTCAGTGTTGCCAGGCGATGTTCAGCGCGAGCATTGGGTGGAAGGTAATGCTGCGCTAGAGCAAATGATGAACACACTTACCGATGAGGAAGTGAAAGCCATCAAGCGCGGTGGTCAAGACCAAAAGAAAATATTTGCGGCTTTCGAAAAAGCCAGTGAGTCCAATGGCAAGCCTACAGTGATTCTGGTAAAAACTGTAAAAGGCGACGGCATGGGTGCCCAAGGTAAAAACACTGCCCATCAATATAAAAATATCCCGGTTGAAGAACGCATTACAGTCGCCAAAGAACTTGGCATTCCTTTAGATGATCAAGCGGCTATGGCTGCGCAGTTTTATCGTCCAGCTGAAGAATCAGCTGAGCTCACCTACATGCGTGCGCAGCGTGAAAAGTTAGACGGCTATTTACCAAATAGGAGCGTTAGCTGTGCGCCGTTACAAATTCCACAGTTAGAGCGCTTTAAAGAAGTTTTGGCGGGTAGTGGTAAACGTCAAGTTTCTACCACTATGGTTATGGTGCGTTTGCTGTCGTCGCTCTTACGCATGCCTGAAGTGGCTAAGTACATTGTGCCCATAGTGCCAGACGAGGCGCGAACTTTTGGTATGGATGGCTTGTTTAAAGCCGCAGGCATTTACTCCGCGGACGGGCAAAAATATCGCCCAGTAGATGCGGACAGCTTACTGCCTTATCGAGAAGCCAATGACGGTCAAATTTTGCAAGAAGGCATTTGCGAAGTGGGGGCTATGGCCTCATTTATGGCGGCGGGCAGTGCATATTCTGTGCATGGTCTACCTATGATTCCGTTTTATATATTTTACTCCATGTTTGGCTTTCAACGTGTTGGCGACATGATTTGGAGTTGTGGTGACATGATGTGCAAGGGCTTTTTGCTCGGTGGCACAGCCGGGCGAACAACGCTGAATGGCGAAGGCTTGCAGCACCAAGACGGGCACTCGCACATTTTGGCCAGCACAGTGCCAAGTTTGCTCAGTTATGATCCCGCCTTTGGCTATGAAGTGGCAGTGATTGTCCGCGAGGGCATGCGCCGCATGTACGAAGACCAAGAAGATATATTTTATTACCTGACGCTGTACAACGAAAATCATCTAATGCCGGATATGGCTGAGGTGCTGGCAGCAACGAATCAAAGCCAAGAAGGCTTGGTTCAGGGTATTTTGCAGGGCGGCTACTGCTTTAGTCGCACTAGTGAAGCGCCAGCGCAAATCCACTTGCTCTCTAGCGGTAGTATTATGCAGCAAGTAATGGCGGCAGCTTCTCAGTTGGAAAGTATGGGCTTTAAAGTTGCCATTTGGAGTATGACCAGTTTTGTTGAACTACAGCGTCAGGCAATGGCGGTCGATCGCAATAATCGCGAAGCGGCTGCTAAAGATCTGCAAGTCTCAAACTTGCAGCAGATGTTTGCAGGCGCATCGGGTGCATTTGTGGCCGTGACAGATTATATGGCCTCGCTAGCTTTAGGGATTGCAGCATGGATGCCGGAAAGCTTTGAGGTGTTAGGTACAGATGGCTTTGGTCTTTCAGAATCTAGGCCGGCTTTGCGAGCCCATTTTGAAGTAGACAGCAATGCAATTGTTAGAACTGCGTTGGCCAGTTTGCATAAACAACAGCTGTTGTCAGATAAGGAGTGGTCCAAGCTTATGCAGAATGTGCAATGAGATCCAGCGCGCACGAATTATATTTAGTAGCAATATAGAAATTACTTAGCAGTTAATAGAGGAGCATTTAGTGAAAGACTTTACGGGCAAAATGGCGGTTGTGACCGGTGGCGGTACTGGTATGGGCAGAGAGTTGGTTTGCCAACTTATTCAAGCCGGTGCGCACGTGGCAATGTGCGATGTGTCACAAGCGAATATGGCCGAGACACAGAAGCTCGCTAACTTGCAAGGCGATCAGCGCCTTACCTCGCATATCTGTGATGTCAGTAGCCAAGCGCAGTTGGATAACTTCCGCGATGAGGTTTTGCTCCAGCATGATGTTACACACATTAACTTGCTCTTTAACAACGCGGGTATTGGCGGCGGCGGTGGCTTTGTTGCCGGTGATCAAGACGAATGGGAACGCACTTTCGCTGTATGTTGGTACGGGGTTTATTACGGCTGTCGATCCTTTATGCCAGCGCTCTTGGAAAGTACTGAGGGACACATTATTAACACCAGTTCGGTGAATGGCTTTTGGGCCAGTGTAGGTCCTGGTGTGCCACATACGGCCTATGCTGCTGCCAAGTTTGCGGTAAAAGGTTTTACTGAAGCACTGATAACAGACCTCGAAGTGAATGCACCCCATATTAAATGCTCTGTGGTTATGCCCGGACACATTGGGACCTCAATTGCGATTAACACATCCCAGGTATTGGGTAAGCATGGTGCTATGGAGTTAACCTCTGAGGAAGTTGATGTTGTACGACAGCAGCTATTGGCTAGGGGTATGCCCGTGGGCAACGTGCCAGATGAGCATATTCGTCAGATGATTCAACAGCGCGGAGAAGACTTTCGTGATAAAGCACCGACTACAGCGGCTCAGGCCAGCTCAATTATATTAGATGGCGTGAAAGAAGGGCGCTGGCGTATTTTGGTGGGCGAAGACGCTCACGTATTAGATCGTCTGGTGCGTGAAGCGCCAGAGGGTGCCTACGACGATTCCATGATGGCTAAGTTACAAAGCTTTGGACACTTTGGTGTCTTTCAAAAGGCGCCAGACAAGCCGTAATAAGTTGGCTTAGCTGATGTTGCTGCCGGCTCTATTGCCGGCGGTGATTGGCGTTTGTTGGTGAATTTGTATTTGCAATTTGGCCTCAAAATCTTTAAAAAAAGCCGCTTTAAAAAGAGCTCGTCCAAAAACTTGTTCAAAAACCGCATGCAAAAAGCCCTAATCAAAAAGGCTTAATCAAAAAGGCAGAGGGCGCGCATCTCTATGCTTTCTCTAGCCGGCGCATTGGCTCCAACGGTGTTGTCAATAAAGGCGCTATGGGGTGTCCAAAAGGCACCGCCACTTGCAGCCAGGCGACTGTCAAAGGTGCGGAACACCAACACCTCAGATGGACTCATGCTCGGGTAGGTATACCACCGGTGGGTATGCGCATTGTCTGCACCCAACACACCAAAGGTTTCAAAGGTGAATTCACCACCGCCGTAAGCTTCAACCATTGCTGGTGCTAAATCTTTGGCGGGTACGCTGTTGGCAGCACAAATCGCCAAGGGTGTTTGCGGCTGCATAGGGCCAGTGTTGCGCCAAAACTGGAGCATCAGCATGTGCGATGCTTTAGTTACCGTGTCAGCAGCCAGCCCTTGTTCTTCTAATACTGGCTGTAGGAAATTTTGGTAGTCTCTTTGGCGATCTCTGGCCATCACTTGATAGTCTTGGGTGAAATCTGAATGCACAAAGTGGATCGGTGCAAAGTCTTCTATCTCCATTGCAATGCGTGGGTTACGCAATAAGGGCGGATAGGCGATAACGGTGTCGCAGCCACTCAGGGCTTTGGCAAGCTGGGCGATTTCAGGCACATGTATCTGCTTGAGGTGGTTTTCATCTGTCCAATCTTTAACGTCTGATTGGTGCTGCATGCAGGTGAAACCATTGGTCTGCCAATCAACTAACTCAGTTGCCTCTCTGGCATTAGTAACGCTCACAGTGACTTCACCATCCGCATAGTTCATTTGCGCCTTGGTGTATTCTGGCTGACTCATATTGCCCCTTTGTTCGCATTCATTGACCATGCCTCTGGCTCTGTCGCTCTCTGACTTGCTTTTTCTCGCTCCGCAGTATGCCAGTAAGTTAGGCAAATTTACTCCTAGCTGTTTTGCTTAAAACACAGGCTTAAAACACAGTTAGATAGAGTAGTTTGAGCAATTTTCCGGGTCCAATTTGCCTTTTGCTATTTGCCCAGCCATACCCACAGGTTAGACTCTGGAGCTTGGAGTTTTAATAAGGGGAGAGAACATGGCGACCCAAAGTAGGGATGCAGCCATCGTAGGCGTTTACGAATATCCGTCTAGAGATGTAGAAGGCAAGGTTAATCCTTTGCAAATTAAAGCCGCCAGTGCTGCAAAAGCATTGGCTGACGCGGGCTTAACTTGGTCCGACGTAGACGCAATTTATGACGCCTCGGAAGGCGCGCCCATGAGTGGTCTGATGATTTCAGAGTACTTTGGCATCAAGCCTTCTGTGATTGACACCACAGGTGTTGGCGGCAGCTCCTATGAGTTTCATGCAGCCCATGCATTAAGAGCCATCCGAGACGGCAAGGCGAAGGTTGCATTGCTCACTTATGGCTCCACAGCCCACAGCAGCGCCATGGCCATTGGTGCAGGCGGACGGGGCGGCGGTATTGCCCCTGGTGACAATATGGAAAGCTTTGCAGGCCAAACATTGATTGCTAACTACGCCATGGTTGCTCGTCGTCATATGCACGACTACGGCACCACAAGTGAGCAATTGGCTGAAATTTCTACCGCTACCCGATATCACGCCATGCGTAATCCGGAAGCCGTTCAGGCAATGAATGACCTGGAATTTTTGAACATTCGTGAAACCACCATTGAAGATGTGGTTGGCTCGCGCATGATCGCTGACCCATTACACTTGTTAGAGTGCTGTATGGTTTCAGACGGCGGTGGCGCGGTAGTTATTGCATCTGCTGACGTGGCAAAGAACTGTGCTAAAACCCCTGTGTGGATTTTGGGTACAGGTGAAGCAACAAAGTACCCACAAAACGGCGCTGATTTAACTTCCTCTGCTGGGGTGGAATCTGCACCAGTGGCTTTTGGCGAAGCCGGCGTAACGCCAGCAGAAATCGACATTGCCATGATTTACGACTCTTTCAGCATCACCGTTTTAACCTTGCTCGAAGACTTAGGTTTTTGTGCCAAAGGTGAGGGCGGTGCTTGGGTAGAAGGCGGTCGCTTGCGCTTTGACCAAAGCGGTGGCCCAGCCCTGAACACCGATGGCGGCGGTTTGTCGTCTAATCACCCAGGTATGCGCGGCATATTCCTGCTCATTGAAGCGGTACGCCAGTTACGCGGTGAATCATCTTCTCAAGTGAATGACGCAAAACTCGCGGTAGCACACGGTAACGGCGGCATGTTGGGTGGCAGACACTCAGCGGGAACAGTAATTTTGGGGAGGGATTAATCATGGCTGAAGAGCAGAAGAAAGTACCCACACGGCCAATGCCCAAGCTCACCGAGCTAGATACTGCGGATTTTTGGCACGCTACCAAAAACAAGGAATTTAAGTACCAGCAGTGCGCCAATTGTCAGACCATTGTTTGGCATCCACGTGCGCACTGTACGGGCTGCGTAGACGGCGACCTGCAGTGGAAGACCTCGAAGGGCCAAGGCACCATTTATTCCTTTAGTGTCGTCAGACTCAGCTACCACCCTTTCTTTCGCTCCAAGGTGCCTTATGCGGTTGCCTACGTGGATTTGGATGAAGGGCCGCGTTTCTTAACCAATGTTACTGGCGTGGAAGATCCCTTGACCGATGTACATATTGGTCAAAGAGTGACGTTAGATTGGGAAGAGTACGAGGAGTTGTCTATTCCTCTGGTGAAGCCTGTTTAGGTAAGTCTTGAGACCCTGTCAGGTTTGTTTAACCTAATGAGTATAAGGCGGGGGGGTCTTTAAGTGCGCTTTGAGAGTTTTCAGAGCGCATTGAGAATGCTTTGAGAGTGGCGGGGGCCACTCCCATTGTGCAATAGATCGGGCTCAGCTTAATCCTCTTTGGCGACTATTTTCATGGCCTCAAAAGTGCCGGATTTTAGCGCCGCAACCAGCTGCGTTTCATTAGCGATATCTTGCTCAAAGTTTGTCGCACAACGACCAATATGACTGACAATATGCGCATCGCTGCCACCCACACCCTTATAGTTTAGGCGCTCGGCCATGTCGTGAGAGACCTTGTCCTCATCGTCCCTGCTGCCACCGTTGAACACCTCTACGATATTCACCCCAGCCGGCACACCAAATTCCTCTAGATGTGCAGACATGCCCACACGCTTGCGTCCCGGGTGGCAGGGTACTGCCACCGCATTGTGCGCATCACAAGCGCTAATCACATCTGCCAAATTCAAATGAATGTTGGTGAAGTCAAAGGCCTGTTGTAGTTCTGGTGTGACACCAAAAATCAAAACATGACCGTACTCAGTTTCAACCTCTGCGCCTTTAAGAATGGTCAAACCAAACTTTTCAGCCAAATCTGAATAGTCAGATTCGTCGTCAAATTGTCGATGCTCGGTGAGCACAAAACCATCAATAGGAATGTTTTTGGCTGTGATCCACTGACAGTAATTTTGCACCTTAGCGCGACCATCGTCGGACTTAATGGAGTGGGCGTGTAAATCTAAAATCATATTCGTTCCCTGTTGGCAGCTACCTAACTACGCAGCGCTGATAGCAGACCATAGTGGTCGTATTTGTTCGATCAAATGGTTTTCGTCGCCGGCGTTATGAACAACCTCATGGGCCTTGGCGATGCGCTCATCATTACTTAATTGGGCATCGATACGCGCTTGCACTGCGGCGGCATCCACGCCATCCCGGGCGCTGGCACGTTCAATGGCAACACTGGGTTCCACTACTGTTACCCAAACCTGATCTACCAAACCCAGCCAGTCAGCTTCAATGAGCACTGCTGCTTCCAAAACCACAACGCGGCTTGGGTCTTCGGTTTTAGCGGTGGCAATTTCCTTCTCTGCCATACGCATAATGGCGGGCCAAACGATGTCTGTGAGTTTCTTTAGTCCATCAGGGTTACCAAACACTTTACCGCCTAACGAGCGACGATCTACTTCGCCATCTGGGCCAACAATGTCGTCGCCAAAAGCCGCCACAACATCAGTGAATGCTTGGGTGCCACTGATATAAGCGCTATGGCCCAGCTTGTCGGCATCAATAACGTAGGCGCCCCAAGTCCCCAAAGTGCTGGCAACCGTCGATTTACCCGAGGCAATGCCACCGGTGAGTCCAATGATCAAAGCAAATTCCCCTCAAAAATTAAGCAGCTAATACTAGCTGGGGAGGCAGCGCAAAGCGAGGCCGAGAGATGTTTGCGCGCTTGAGGTGTCTCATTAGTAGACAGATGTGGGTAGAATGGGGGGATGATAAATGTAGTATTTGTTCAGCCCGACGGCCGCCGTGATGAAGTGCAAGCACCTGTAGGAGATTCTCTTATGGATGCTGCTGTAGACAACGGTGTGGCTGGCATTATTGGTCAGTGTGGTGGCGGTTGTACTTGTTGTACCTGCCACTGTTGGGTGGATCAATCCTGGGTTGAGAAACTGGCGCTGCCGCATCGTGATGAGGAAGATCTATTGGCTTATGCCATAGGCCTTGAGGACAACAGTCGCCTTGCCTGTCAGATTAGGTTGAGTGAGGACTTGGACGGCCTTGTGGTTACAATTCCGTCCGAGTAACCCCTTTTAATACAAGAGTAATACAAGAGTAATCCCCGAGAAATCTCCGCTTAATCTAAACCGCCATTTACTCAGCTGATGCTTCGGATGAGGCCGGCGCTTTGTTCATTTGCATGGCGCTGAACAGCAAAATTGCTGCCATCACTAATTCAACTACGATAAAAGGTACGGTGAGTTCTGCGCCGTGTACGGCCCAGGCCAGAGTGCGGAATATTGCGGTAAGGGTTAGCAACAATGCTACTGCTTGTAGCCAATGGCCCTGCTGACGAATGGCACCAAGAAAACACAAAAGTGTGCCGCCAACAAAGAACGAAGACATATCGCCAATTTGCGTGCTGCGACCAATGCCGTCCAGCAACGGCATACCAAGGCTCAGTGCAGCAGCAGTAGGATCAATGACCCAAGTGACCGCCGTAGACGCTAATACCAAACCCACAAGACCCGCTAGAATGCGTGGCAACATAGTTCCTCTCCCAAATGATTGATAAGGCCAGTGTAGTGGAATCCGTTGCGCATTCCGAATGCGCATTGCTTTCCGATGACTCAATGTATAGCGAAAGTTCAATGCTTGCCCTAGCAAATGGTGGCGCTAAAATTTTCTTAATAATAGTGCTTCAGCGTTTTGGCAACTGGCACAAGCTCAGTAGCTAGGTAAGCGCAGGTCATCTCTGGCTGGCATCTGCTGAAAAATCGCGCTGTACCGCCCGTAACAACGCTAAAAACTTCTCTGTTACCCACTCTAATAACAACGCTCTGCCGGTATCTTTGGTTAGTCACTATGCGTTGAGTGGGCAGTATGATATGAACGGTACTGAATCTATTGGTTAAGGAAGTTATATGCCTCTTACGGGAAAGAAAATGGTCATTACAGGCGCTGCCGGTGGGTTAGGTGCAGGTGTCGCCAGAGTGGCTAAGCGCCAAGGTGCAGAGGTGGTTTTGCTCGATGTGGTTGAAGATTTTCAGTCAGAGCTTGGACAGACTTTTAGCGTGGATCTAACCGACTCAGATAATGTGGAGGCATGTTTTGAGGCCATCGGCCCCTTCGATATTGTCGCTAACATTGCGGGTGGTTTTGATATGGGTCCAGAGGTTCATCAAACAGACGACGCCCTGTGGGATGCACTGTTTGATATTAATGTGACCACACTACGCCGGGTATTATCTGCTGCTACGCCACGCTTGCTGGCCAATGGCGGTGGTCGAATTATTAACGTAGGTGCTGTGGGCGCATTAAAAGGTGGGCCGAATATGGGTGCCTATCTGGCGTCTAAATCCGTGGTGATGCGGCTGACTGAATCCCTCAGCGAAGAAGTGAAGGGCCAGGGCATTAACGTTAACGCGGTGCTGCCCAGTGTGATTAACACCGCCAGAAACCGCCAAGACATGCCAGATGCAGACTTTACTTTGTGGGTAGATCCGGAAGATCTAGGCCAAGTGGTTTGTTTTCTCGGCTCAGATGCCGCCAAAGCCATTCACGGTGCATTAATACCGGTAAACGGCCTGATCTAGGTTGGGGACTGGCATACGTCGCAGGTCTAATTAGCTGGCTGGTTAGCTGGCTGGTTAGCGAGCATGTCGGAAGCTTAGGTGTATTCAAGGCCCACAATGTGGGCCTTTTTTG
>CAJJAQ010000018.1 GCA_905182095.1 uncultured Pseudomonadales bacterium
ATATGTTTATCTACCTGATGCCAATCAAGACAGCGGCTTTAGTTTTTATCTTTCAGAGAACGCGTGGAAAAACGGTGAGAGTGCTGCGAAAAATAACCATCAGTTTAATCTCCGCGACATTGAGGGCGATAGTAAAAATACCATTCCTTGGCTACATGATCAGTTATCCACCACATTAGACCAGTTATCGGAAAGGTTAGAAAATATGGACCAACAAGGCGTAGCGTTGCGTTACGCCACGGTGACATTACAAGATTTGGAAAACAGACCTTGGAACTTTAACGCTCGCCTTGGCTTTTGGTACTGAGGACTAGGGGGATGCGTGAATCAAATTACAACAGAGCATGTGTTGGCAGCCATCGACGGTTTTCTGCAAGAACAGCAGGCAAAAAAGCTTGAACCTGAGAATAAAAGCCTAGTCGCCGCGCAAGAGAAAGGCGACAACGAGCAAGTCGCTGAAATTCAAAACAACATAACAGCGATCAAAGAAAAGTATAAACGAGACCCGTGGTGCAAAGACGCCGGCGAAAGAATGGCCGTACAGCTTAGGTTTGGCACCCACATGTCTAAAGGCATCCACCCTGATTCCAAGGGCGACAACATCAGTGCCACATGGCTAATTGATCTACCCTTAGGTTTGGTGGGTTCGCAAAGCGAAAGGGATATTCAACTAGACGCCAACGGCAATGCCGCCGCACTACCCCTAGCAGGCTTTATGAATGCTGTTGTAAGTCAAACAAACAACACAAAAATACGCGATCTAATTCTTGCAGAACACCCAGCCATTAGCGGAGCTTTTAGCAGCAACCCTGAACAATCCACACAATTAGAGCAAGCATTCCGGCTGTCTTTACAAGGCGGACATCCCACGGCAGAAACCGACGAGCGCAACAAACAACTTCTTTGGCCAACAGGTAAAAATTCAATCAAGGAAGATCAATATATAACGCTGATCCCGTTACACCCCTCCTCTCTGGTTTTATCTAATGCCCAAAAAATCAACGGTCTTCGCTTTGCCGAGGCGAACAAAGAAGCACGCGAAAGTTCGAAAAAAAGTAATGTGAAAAATAATATGCAGTTCTTACCCTATGTTTCTATCCCAAATTTGGCGATTAAAAAACTAGGAGGTACGAAACCACAAAATGTCAGCCAACTGAATAGCGCACAAGGCGGCAAAAACCTCTTACTGCCCTCTTTACCGCCAACATTTGTGAGCACTAAAACATTTAACATCAGCCGCAGCCAACACTCATTCTTCGACAAAAACCTTAGCTATCACTCAAAAAATGCATTGAACGAGTTGCATGCAGTAGTGAGTTCCACTAAGAACAACTTAGAGGTGCGAGAGCGGCGTAAAAATAGCGCCCTGGCAACCATTTTATGCCAAGTCATCAAAATGGCCTATTACATACAAACCAACGCCAGCTATCCACCGGGTTGGAGCAAAGACCACGAACTAGATATGGCGCAGAAGTATTGGTTAGATCCTAAACGGGCAAATTTAGAAGGCGAAGAAGACTTCAAAGAAGGCCGCGAGCAAGAGGAATGGATAGACCGCGTGGTTGAAAGCTTTGCGCTCTGGTTGAACGGCGATTTACGAACCACGTTTAAAGAATTCGCCAGCGACTTCAACGATGCAGAGAGCGCTGAGTGGAAGCGAGAAATGCATGTTGCTATAAAAGCAACCCAGCGCGCCGGAAGCGGAGTATTTCAATGAGCGAAAAACTCTACCTAGTCATCAATCGCATTGAGGTCCTGGGCGCCAATGCTATCTCAGGCCCTTTGACTTACGGCTTCCCTGCCATCACAGGCTTTTTGGGTGCCACCCATGCACTCAATCGCGCCATTCAAAAAGACTACGATGTAAACCTTACCGGCACATTAATCGCAAGCCACCGCTGTGAGGTTCAAAGTTATCGCCCCAATTTTTATTCCGACTACACATTCAATCAGTCACGCAACCCGATAAAAAGGGATGGTAAGACAGCAGCCATAGTGGAAGAGGGCAAGGTCCATTTGACAGTTACTCTAGTGTTAGAGGTATCTGCTGAAGCATCAACACTGCAGAAAATATACCAAGACCAAGATACGTTCACGCAAGCAGTTTACAGCCAAATGATGCGCCAAAGGCTGTGCGGTGGCAGCATTCGAAAAATCGACCATATTGAAATAGAAATATCCGCTGATAATCTTGGTTTTAAACTACTACCCGCCTTCGTACTAAATGATGCATCGTCAGATCTAATTGACATAACTGAGCAAATGCAGGCATCAAACCCTGAAGCAACCCCATTAGATGCATTGATAGAGACTTGTACGCTGCATCACTTACCACCGAACAAAGATCTAGACAAAAAAAACTGGTATACGGAAACGGTAAAAAAAGACCGTGGCTGGTTGGTACCAATACCTGTGGGTTATCAACCCATAGCAGAGCAAATTCCGGTAGGAGCCCTGAATAATAGCCGAGCGCCAGAATACCCAAGCCAATATGTTGAAACCATTTTCAGCTTAGGTAAGTGGGAGTTCCCAAACCGAATTGCAGACATTGCAGATTGCTTTTGGCGCTACGAAATATCTGAAGGCAACTTATATCTAGTCTCCCAATCTCCCAACAACTCATAGAGGAAACTCGCCATGGCAACTAACAACTTAACCACAGCAAGCGTATTGGCATTCGAGCGCAACCTTGATATCTCAGACGCCTTTTTGTCCCAAACTAATAGCGAAAATACGGTAAACCCTGTCGTCACCCCAATCATCGTCAACGAGAAATCTGTTCGCGGTACCATTTCTAACAGACTTAAAAACGCAATTGCGAATGATCCCGCCAAACTCGACGCCGAAATAGAAAAGCCTAACCTGCAAAAAGTGGATGTAGCTGCACTTGACGCCGACAATGACACACTAATAGTTAAGTGGAGCCTCAAACTACTGCCCTTCAACGGCGAGCCCAACGTATGCAATAACCCAGAATATAAAGAAAGATTAATGCAGGTGGTAAATGAATATGTAACCACCCATGGTCTAGGGGAGTTGGCGCGCAGATATGCGGTCAACATAGCCAATGCACGCTGGCTTTGGCGTAACCGCCTTGGCGCAGAATCTATTGATGTAGAAGTTACGTACGCGAATGGCCAAGGCCGTACAATCTTGAATTTTGAAAACAGTCATGAAATGTCCCTGAATGATTTTTCAGTAACTGAAAATAATGCCCAAGCGGTGGAGGATTTAGCCAACCTCATTGAGCAAAGCCTCAGCGGCAACAAGGTACAAATTGTCTACATTGAAGCAAAAGCACGCATCGGTTATGGCCAAGAGGCCTACCCCTCTCAAGAACTCATACTCGATACAGGGAAAACAAAAAGCAAAGTGTTGTACACAAACAACGACGCCGACAAGCACGCTGGCATGCACTCACAAAAAATTGGCAATGCCATTCGCACAATAGATGACTGGTATGACGAATATGCAAAATTTCCAATAGCAGTAGAACCCTATGGCTCAGTCACCACCCTCGGCAAAGCCTACCGCCAGCCAAAAAATAAAATCGACTTCTACACACTCTTCGATAACTGGGTAATTAATAGCGAAGCACCTGAAATAGAACAGCAGCACTATGTTATGGCAGTTCTTATACGCGGCGGTGTATTCGGGAAAAGCGCTAAGGAGTAATTTATGCAGTACTATTTCGATTTAGAGGCACTGCCCAATCCACAGATCGCCCAAGTAGATGTGGTCGCCCAGCTAATGCAGCAAGCCCACGCCCAACTGCCACAATATTTGGGGCGGGTTGGACTGAGCTTTCCTGAATATCGGACGGAAAAAACTCTGGGCAGAATCATCCGCGTTTTTGCTAACGACAAAGACCTTACCGATTTGCACAGCAGCATAAAAGCCAACCCAAGGTTTTCGAACTACTGCACCGTTGGAGAGGTACTACATGCGCCAGAAGAACCCGAAGCCTACACCTGCTTTGTACGCGTTCAACCCAAGGGTAACAGCCGACTACAAAGGTTAAAAAGGCGGCACCAAGCCAAAGGAACTTGGACAAATGAATTTGAGCAGGAAGTAGAAAAAAAATACGCTACAAAGGAACAATTACCCCACGTTAGCTTGCGCAGCATCAGCAATGGGCAAAAGTTCATTTTATTCGTGAAGCAAGAAAAAAGACCTCAATCCACCGAAGGGTTTTTCAGCTCATACGGCCTTAGTAACACCACAACAGTACCTTGGTTTTAGCCCAGCCAAAATCCCAAGAAAGATGCGCAGTGCTGCAAACTAAAGTAGTTGGCTAAGACACCAACATCCGCGAGAACACAAACAGCATTGGCAACAAACTAAGTAGCCCAATGCTCTTTCCAACCAAAAAAACCTAAAATCCACGCGTTCAAAAAATACCCATATAAAACAAACACTTACACAACCGTCTTATTTCATTGGTAAAAACAAAAAAAATCGCCCAACTTGCTGATTTAGAATGAATTAGTATGAAATTTGCTCAGTTCACTGCCGTATAGGCAGCTAAGAAATCAATTAAGACTCCGCAGCACTCGCAAGCCATGTTCACTGCCGTATAGGCAGCTAAGAAAAGTATACGAAGGAAATACAAATAACCTGCTACGTTCACTGCCGTATAGGCAGCTAAGAAATCTCACTATCGAATATCAAAGGATTGACGATGGTTCACTGCCGTATAGGCAGCTAAGAAAGTTGTAAATAACAAGCACCGGTTGGAGGCGCCGTTCACTGCCGTATAGGCAGCTAAGAAAACCTAAAAAGTTGGGTGGGCGGTTCGCAGATTGTTCACTGCCGTATAGGCAGCTAAGAAAA
>CAJJAQ010000019.1 GCA_905182095.1 uncultured Pseudomonadales bacterium
TAAAACCCTACCAATAGCGTGACCCAAGAGCGTGACCCAAGAGCACTTCGCCCCACATTTCGAAGTGTACTGAGTTAGCTATGGTGTGACTTTGAGGCTTTGCTAGGTATCTGGAGCGGTGGTTTAAAATGTTCTTCTTAGTTTGCCGAAGCCAATTGTTGAATCTCAGTTGTTCAATCTAAATTGTTGAACTTAATTTGCAGAAACAAAGGTACCGAAAATTTTTCCAGTTTGAGCATAGTCCCATTAACTCTTTCTAATATTTTTTTGAAATAGCGCTGTGCTGTTAGGCGAGTATTTTCCACTAACTAGACCAAGCCTAAATTTGTGCTCCTTGGCGCTCCTCTGCGTCATAAGATCTTTGTCGGCGATCCTGCAACCTCTAGTTGCGCTAAATCTGCGGCGCGCAAGTCGTCATAACGTTTGTCTGTGAGTCAGTATAGACAGTCAAAAAAAACACCAAAAATTGACAATAAAATATGTCATAAATGACCGTTCCGCAGTGTTTGACAAAGAACTGCTAATAAACCATGGTTGGGCTATGGGTTCAGTGAGGGCTGAATCCTGTCGACATTTGCATTAGACCCTACTGTAAACTACAGAAGTCAGTGCAAGCCAGCGTTAGCGCTTGGCTTAGCATTGTTGGAGGGGACGAGGGTCAGGATGGCGGTGCCTGCTTAGGCGGCGTTGCGTCAAAGTTCTTTTCTCCTCTTGTTCGAGTTTTCGTTTGGCCTTTTTGGGGTGTCGGAATATTAATAAAAATAAGAGAGAGATCCATTGAAAAAAATTATTCCTATATTGGGAGGGGCAGCGCTTATTGTTGGAAGTTTTCAATTTGCGATTGCGGAAGAGAGTGATTCAGCGATAGAAGAGGTCATTGTGACCGGCTCCTATCTGAAGCGATCTTCTGAAGACTCCCCATCGCCACTCTCAGTGGTGACATCAGCCGATATCGAGGACTTAGGTGCTCAGGGTATGGCTGAGATCATTAATACAATGCCGTGGCAGTCGGGTAGTGAATCACGCTCGGCAACATTTAACGGTGCGGCCGGCCTAGGCCAAATGACGGTTAACCTGCGTAACCTTGGTATGTCCTCGACATTGGTCTTGGTTAATGGCAAGCGTAACGTAGCTACATTTTATGACGGTAACTCCAACGCGGCTGTAAATATTCAGGGTCTGGTTCCGACTATCGCGTTAGAACGTATGGAGGTTGTCAAAGATGGTGCGTCAGCGCTTTATGGCTCAGATGCTATTGCCGGCGTGGTTAACTTCATTACTAAGAAAAATTTTGAAGGATTTGATGTTCAATACGAATACACGACCATAGAAGAGGTTAATAAAGGCGATACCAATAATATTCAGATGATCTTTGGTGCTCAGGGCGATAGAGGCGGCGTTGTCTTCTCTGCAGGTTCTATGTCGCGCGGCATGGTAACGGTTGGCGATCTGTACTCTCGTCATGGTGGTTCGTCTGTATCTAGTACGGGACAACCTGGTCGTATGTATAGCACCGAGGCGCCTGTTTGGGCAGCTAACGGTCTAAATCCTGGAGAAGCAGTAGAGGATGGAAAGTTTCCTCGTAATGCAGCAGGTACCAGTTTCGGTAATGCTGACCCAAGTTGTGAAGCTGCTGATGCTCTAGATGCTAAAGGCGGATCGGGCCTCTACGGGGATGGCGTTTTATGTGCATATGATTTTGGACCTTTTTTCCCCCTACAAGGAGATGAATCTACCCGTCAAATGTTTATGACAGGCCACTATGACCTCACAGATAAAGTGGAATTGTATTTTGAGGCGGGCTCTAACGGATCTGAGTTCTTCCGGTACAATTCTTTAAATCCGAATGCTGTTTCTTTGACTATTCCTACTCACCATTTAGGTTTGATTGAAGACGCGTCCAATAGAGGTATTGTTCCTCAGCCGTTGAGAAACGGAACACGAATGGCCGGGCGGACCGTCTATGACGCGGGAACTAGTGAGCGGCCATTAAACACGTATTCTCAGCTTGATCGATCAATGGATCGTCTGCAGATTGGTTCTAATGTCGAGTTAGATTTTGGTGGTGAAGAGTGGAATCTTGATGTGTCTTACTCGCGTTCTGTTTTCAATGGCCAGACAACTGAGTTGCAGGATACGCAGTCGGTAGAAATGGAGTTAGCGGTCAATGGCATGGGCGGACCCAATTGTGATCCGTTTAATGGCACTGCGGGCAGTGGTAACGCATCTTACGCAGCTTCTGGTGGTGATTTCGGCGCAGGAAACTGTTACTACTTTAACCCATTCGGTAATTCATTTGTGAATCCAGATGGCACACGTCAGACAGATCAGACGTTGGTCAATCCTGCAGAGTTATATGAGTATCTGTTAGGCCGTGTAACCTATGATACGCATTTCGAGCAAGATGTTATCGATGCAGTATTAGCAGGCACAATAGCGAACTTAGACTCTGGTCCCGTTGGATTGGCTTTGGGTTTTCAAAGACGTGTTGATTATGGCCGTACGCTTTACGACGCGACCATGAACTCAGGTAACTTAGACTTCGTCTACGGTGCAACAGACTGGTCAGGTGAATTGACCAACACTGCAGTGTTTGCGGAAATTGGCCTGCCTATTGGCGAGTCCATAGACGTTAACGCAGCAATCCGCTACGAAGACTTTGATGAGCTGGGTGTGGATACAACAGATCCTAAGATCACCGTTCTGTGGCGCGCCACCGATACGATCACAGCCAGAGCATCTGCGGGTTCCTCTTATCGTGTAGGTTCCATTCAGCAGTTGTTTGGCCGTGTAACCACGGTTCACAACATGACTGATTATAATGGCTCATCTGCGTACAAGCCTTCGTTAACAGTAGGTAGTGATCAGCTGAAGCCTGAAAGCGCTGAAATGTGGAACGTTGGTTTTTCATGGGTGCCAGAAGGCACACTTGAAGGACTGCAGATTGATGCGGACTACTATTCTTACGAGTATGAAGACATCCTCTCACGTGAGAGTTATCTGTCTATTATTGCTGCTGACAATGCTGCCCTGAACGCTGCTATTGATGACGGACAAACCGTAACTCAAGCAATTGCTGCGGGTGTTGGTAATCGGACGCAAGTTTTGCGAACAGGCGCTGGCGCTATCCTTCGGGTACTACCAGACTTTGTTAACCAGAACTCTGCCGAAATCAGTGGTTTAGACATTCAGGCAAGTTACTCTTTTGATAACTCAATGGGTGCTTGGAAGGCTGGCTTAGCCGCTGCATGGGCGCAAGAGTACAAGGTTGCGGGTCAAAAAGACGCGGTTGGCATGTACAACGTCAAGAACCCTGTGACACCTCGTCGTGCTCTTCCTGAGTGGAAGATCAACGGTACTTTGAATTGGAGCAATAACAACCATCGCGCATATGCGGTTGTTCGTTATATCGACGGTTACGAAGCGACACTGTCTGACGAGCCAGCTTCAGGCTTCTGGAAAAACACTATCAAGATTTTCCTTGATGATGCAACTTCAGCTGAATACTACAACGCAAATGTTGATAGTTGGGTAACGGTAGATGCTCAGTACACCTACACGCTCCCTGAAGTTTCTTTCTTGAGTTCTAGCTCAGTTACTGTTGGTGCGAAGAACTTGTTGGACGAAGAGGCCCCTTGGGTGCCTAACAACACAAGTTACGATCCAGTAACTCACGACTTTAGAGGCCGTGTTTGGTACTTCAGAGTTGGTGCTAGTATGTAATTTGGGATAGCCCCAATACATAAAGGAAGGCCCCGTATTTCGGGGCCTTTTTTTATCCGCGAAAAAATTTTGCTGATAGCGTGATGGATTGAGTCAATAAGCCATCAGGCACAAAGAATTGTTTTACCCTGTTAGCTAAAGAATGTAATGGAGAGAATGTATATGAGATCAATAACTAAACCCGCACTGATTCTGTTAGGCCTTGTTTTTACCGGCAATAGTTATGCGCACGATACGGGTAATTGTGCTCAGATTGAGTCCGTTCTTGAGCGTCTAAACTGTTATGACAGCAACGCCAAGGTTGATATTAGCCAGGCAATTGAAGAGTTAGAGTTGGCTCGCGAAGCCGCTCTGCAGGCGACTGCAGCGCTAACGCAAGCTCAAGCAGACGCCGAGGCGCAAGCGCAAGCCCAAATCCAAGCCCAAATCGAAACTAAGGCCAAAGCAGACGCTGAAGCCGCAAATGAGCAGAAAGTTGCTGCAGCGACTAGCGCAAAGTCGTCGTTTTTTTCCCGTCCAGAAGAGTTCTCTGCTGAGTTTTCTGCAACCATCAAGGTAGTGAATAAAGATAAAGCCAAAATTTTGGTTTTGCTCAGCAACGGTCAAACTTGGCAGATCCAAAAAAATCATCTAGTGACCTTCAAAGTCGACGATAGCGTTGTTGTTAAGCAGGGACTGGTAGGTGGGTACACAATGCGCGTGACAGGCGGCGGTAGTTATCGAGTTAAGCAAATGCTGTAGTGGCCGAAGGTTTGAACTTTGCTTGGTAAGACAGTTCAGGCCTGACGGCATAGCCTGACGATATAGCCGATTACTTTGACGGTAAAAATCCTTAACTAACGGATTGCCTTGGCCTGCTAAATTTGTCGGGTATGAACAGGAGAGTTAGTTATGCCCATCGCAACACCTTTAGCGGGTACCACATTATTTTTTGGCTAGGTTTATAACGGGCCGTATTGTGGGTTTTGGCCGCTCAGGCGAGCGCGCAGGTGACTAAGGGTGAATCACCCAAAGGTGAAACGCTGCGAGGGCACAGTAAAGAAGTGCCTACTCAAAGAACTTGTTCCGCATGTTGATGTGCTGGTGGAAAACGTCTCACCCGGGACATTGGCAAAAGAGGGCTTGGGTAGCGATGTGCTGCAGCAGATCAACCCACGTTTGGTTTATGCGGCGAGTACTGGGCATGGCGGCATGGGTCCCAACTGAGATTGCCTCGGGATGGACATTACTAGGTGGTCTGATGAGGGCGCAGAACAGGCCGCATTGTCTTTTCACACACCTTTGAGATTCCAAGGCCAAACGCCGCCAGAGCTCACAAGTGTTCCGCATTTGGGTGAAAATACCGCAGCGGTTTTGGGGCAATTTTTACAGCTGTCACCAGAGCAGGTTGAGCAACTGCGCCAAGACGAAGCGCTCTGATTGGTCTGGGGCAACCTCAGCAGCTGAGTGGCGGCGTGCCGCCTAATTGCATTTCATCACGTGGGCTTATAACAATATAGTAAGTGTCCTCTATGCTGCTTTGGGTTCGTATTAGCTCAGTTTCTTTAGCGCGAACACCGGCAAAAATGTCTTAGACATCTTGGACGCTGCTTGGCCGTCAATTGTTGGCTTGTTTACGCATGTGATAAGCTTTCCCACTATTTTTTACAGTAGCAACGCACCATGACTACCAAATTTGATTCAATTGAAGACGCTTTAGCTGCTATCCGCCAAGGAGAAATGGTGGTGGTTGTGGACGACGACGATCGCGAGAACGAAGGTGACCTGATTATGGCGGCAAGCAAGGCTACCGCCAGCGCAGTGGCTTTCATGATCCGTCATACCAGTGGTATTTTGTGCACACCAATTTTGCAAGAGCAAGCTACCCGCTTACACCTAGATCCCATGGTGGGTCGCAATGATGCGCCAATGAGTACGGCCTTCACTGTATCAATTGATTACAAACAGGGCCTGACCACGGGCATATCAGCGGAAGAACGTGCGGCTACGACGCAAGCGTTAGCCAACAGCAATGTCGGTCCTGAAGACTTCGTGCGTCCCGGACATATTTTTCCCTTAGTGGCTCGTCAGGGTGGTGTGCTGGTTCGCTCAGGTCATACTGAAGCAGGCACTGACTTAGCAACCTTGGCAGGGTTGCCGCCAGTCGGTCTATTGGCCGAGTTGGTGAACGACGATGGCACTGTGCAGCGTATGCCGCAGTTGCTGGAATTTTCAGCAAAACATAACCTGAAAATCATCACCATTGCAGATTTGATCGCCTACCGACAACAGCGTGAACAGTTGGTTGAGCGTAGCCATGAGTTTTCCGTAAAGACCAATATCGGCGAAGCTCAAGCCTATGCTTACAGAACAAAATTCGAAGACGCTGAGCACTTGGCGATTGTGTTTGGTGATATCAATGCTATGGATTCAGTGCCCGTCCGTATTCATAGAGAAAAGGTGGTTGAAGATATTTTTGGCACTCAAGGCGGTGGTCATACGACGAATATTTTGAATTCAGCCCTGAGTCGAATTGAAGCCCTGAACGGTGGCGTGCTTATTTATCTGCGCACTGGATTTGTCGGTGTGCCACACGAAAATTTCGCTTCTCAGAGTAAAGAAGAGGAGCGTCGCAGCGAGTGGCTTGAAGTGGGTGTTGGTGCACAAATATTGCGCGACCTAAACGTCAGTAAAATTCGCCTAATAACTGGCAGAGATGTTGACTATGTAGGCGTTGAAGGGTTTGGATTAACCCTTGAATCTACCGAGATGCTTTAATCTAAAAGTATCTGCATGTTCTGAGTCTTAGTCCGCCACAGTTTCTCTGTGGCACCGGTTCTTTTAGCGTCTAGCGTCGATATTGAAAGATTGCACGTTTGTTTTCCGCTCCTACATAGACTACTCGTATATCTTCAGTGTGCACTCGGCACGCTGAACAGCGCAGCTTTGAGCGTATTTGTTTAACCTTAGTTTGCCCGCCAAGTTTTTTAATTAGCGCACTGATGTCTAATTGTGTGTTGCGTTGGCAGCCTTCACATATGGCGTGCAGGTGGAAACTGTCGATTAGATCGCTCAGGGTCTGCATGTCTGTAGCCTCTTTGATTGGGTGAAAAGGCAATTTACTGTACAAATATACAGTATGCTTTGGCAAGCGAAATTTGTCTTTTTGTTAACTATTGGTGTTCAAAGTTCTACTCTCAGGCGGCTCTTCGGTTGTTTGCGCGCTCCCAGTTAATGTTGCGAACAAGCGCATTTCTTTGGCGCAGAATATTGCTAATTGATGGCACCATCGCGGTATCATGGTCCCTTGTCATTACGCTAAGTTAGCCCCATGCAAACTCATACTTCGCCCGCGAATAACGTCCCAATACAAGCCATCGCTATTACCCTTGGAGATCCGGCAGGCATTGGTCCTGAAGTGGTTGTTAAAACCCTCCTATTGCACCCTAAGCCTGCACACCCTTGGTTGCTCATTGGTAATTTGTGGTCGTTAGAAATGGCGGCGGCAATGCTCAATGTGACGCTACCCTCAATTCATATGGTAGGTGATCTGCAAGAGGTGCAGGGCGGCCTGAATATGTTCGATTTAGGCCATGAGTGTCCGGTGGATTTTGCGCTTGGCAAGGTTCAAGCGGCCTGCGGGTTTACTGCCGTGGCTGCAGTGGAAACTGCGGCTAAGGCCTGCCTTGCTGGGCAGGTGGCGGCAATGGTCACGGCGCCAATTAACAAAGAAGCCATTCACGCGGCGGGTTATGTGAATGATATAGGCCATCAGGAAATATTGGCTAGGCTTTCAGGGGTGGAACGCACAGCAACCATGCTGATGACGCCTGGGCTTAAGGTAGTGCATCTTTCCACCCACAAATCTCTGATTAAAGCAGCCCAGTACGTTACTCAAAAAACGGTTTTTGCCAAGTTGGATTTAATTCATGAGACCTTAACGGCTTGGGGTCTGCCACAGCCGCGCATAGCAGTGGCTGCATTGAACCCTCATGGCGGTGAAGGTGGATTATTGGGCCGCGAAGAAATTGATGCCATTGCGCCCGCCGTGGTTCAGGCCCAAGGCAAAGGCTTCAATGTCACCGGGCCATTGTCAGCAGATTCAATATTTAACCGTGCCATTGACGGCGAATTCGATGTGGTATTGGCTCTGTATCACGACCAAGGCCACATTGCGATTAAGGTACATAACTTCCATGAGTCGACGACGGCAACCCTGGGTATACCTTTTGTCCGTACTTCGGTAGATCACGGCACTGCGTTTGATATTGCTGGACAGGGTCTTGCCGATGCCACTGGGTTGGTCGCAGCCATCACCGCTGCCGAAGCCATTGTCAGCAAAAACCTGGCTTCTTTATAAGCACATTCACATTGGTCTGTGTAAAAAGTCACGCTATCCGAAACCGCTTCGCCGTCACTCACAAATCGGCGCATCGACCCTCTTCAGGAGCGCCTTTAGGCGGTGCTATTCAAGGTTATGTAAACAGATTTATCTGCATATTTATCTGCATATTTATCTGCATATTAGGGATTGTTTATTTTGCCGGGTAGAGGCGCCTATGGCACACTCCATCTATTGCAAAACGTATTACTAATTAGAGGGGAAATGCCATGAAAGCAGCAGTTTTTCGTGAAGTGAATCAACCTATGGAAATCGAAGAGATTTCTGTTTCCAAGCCGGGCCCTAGAGAAGTGCTTATTCGCACCAAAGCGGCGGGTATATGTCACAGTGATTTGCACTTTTGGAATGGCAGTTATCCTGGCCAAGTGCCTATGGTGTTGGGTCACGAGAGTGCCGGTGTGGTTGAACAGGTAGGTAGTGATGTTCATTACGTTAAGCCCGGCGATCATGTAATTACCTGTCTTTCGGTTTTCTGTGGTCATTGTGAGCAGTGCTTAACTGGGCACATGTCTTTGTGCAAAGAGCCAGAGACCAATAGATCTCAAGATGAACCACCTCGCCTTAGTCACAACGACAAACCGTTAACTCAGTTTGCTCAGCTAGGTTCTTTTGCTGAGATGATGCTAGTACATGAACACGCCTTGGTTAAAGTACGCGAAGATATGCCTATGGACCGAGCCGCTCTAATTGGCTGTGGTGTAACCACCGGTATTGGTGCAGTTATTCATACAGCTAAAGTAGAGCCAGGCAGCACTGTTGCTGTTATTGGTTGTGGCGGTATTGGCTTGTCTGCGATTAACGGCGCAGCACTAGCTGGCGCGGCAAGAATTATTGCCGTAGATATGGTGCCATCTAAGCTCGAACTGGCGCGTAAGTTTGGTGCTACTGACGTAGTAAATGCCAGTGATGGCGAAGCCGTAGGTAGCGTCATTGAGATGACTGGTGGTGGTGTGCATTACTCCTTTGAAGCCATCGGTCTTAAAGCAACCGCAGAACAAGCTTTCCAAATGTTACGTGCCGGCGGTACAGCTACTGTCATTGGTATGATTCCTCCGGGTCAGATGGTTTCTCTACACGGTGTAGATTTCTTGTCGGAGAAAAAGATTCAGGGTTCCTTCATGGGATCGAATCGTTTCCGTGTTGATATGCCACGGTTTATCGACTTTTACATGCAAGGCAAATTGCATTTGGATGATCTAATTTCAAATCGCATTGCATTGACCGATATTAATGAAGGCATGGAAGCCCTTAAATCTGGTGAGATCGCGCGTAGCGTGATTATGTTCGACTAGATATTAGACCGGTAAGCTAACCAATAAATCGATTCAATAAATCGTTAAGGGGATTTTATGCGCTGGCTTTCATTTGTCCGCAATGGCCATAGTACCTATGGCTATGTAGTTGTTGACGCAGCAGGTAACGAAGGCGTTGTGGATGTTGGCGCTAAAGTAGAGTATCCGACGCTTCGTTTGGCTATTGCGGCTCAAGCCCTTGATACCTTGCCGGCATCCTGTGGTGATCAGGCAGACTTACCTCTGCAAGGTCTGGAATACGCGCCAACCATCACTGATCCGGCAAAAATCCTCTGTGTTGGACTGAATTATAAAGAGCACCAGGAAGAAACTGGTCGCGGTGGTGAGGGGTTCCCGACGATTTTTGTGCGTTTTGCAGCTGCGCAAATGGGTCACTTGCAACCTATGGTTAGACCCATCGAATCTGCGACTCTAGATTTTGAAGGCGAGATTGCCATGATTATTGGCAAAGGTGGTCGGCGCATCAGTCGCGCAAATGCCCTCTCTCACGTGGTGGGTTTTGGTATTTATAACGACGGCAGCGTACGCGAATATCAGCGTCAAACTAGCCAATTTACCCCGGGCAAAAACTTCTCTAACACCGGTGGCTTTGGTCCGTGGATGATGACAGTGGACGAAATTGGCGATTTGTCTCAGATGGAAATTACAACTCGTCTAAATGGCGAAGTAATGCAGCATGCTCCAGCGAGTCTGTTGGTCCACGGTTTTGCTGAACTCATAGAATACTGTTCAACATTTATCGACCTTGAACCGGGTGATGTCATTGTTACCGGTACGCCGGGTGGCGTAGGCGCTGCGCGTAAGCCACCAGTGTTTATGGATGATGGCGATCAAATTGAGGTTGAAGTAAAACCTATTGGTATTTTGCGCAATCCTGTTGTGGGTGAAAATTAACAGCTATGACTATTGGGGTGCATAACCGGTGAAGTTTGGTATAGGTCAAAGTGTTCCTCGTTCTGAGGATCCGCGATTGATTACAGGTCAGGGTGAATACACCGATGACATCACCCGCCCGAACCAACTTTACTTAAGAGTTTTAAGATCGCCCTATGCACATGGCCATATTACAGAGCTGGATATTGCCGACGCTTTGACCAGCCCTGGTGTTAAAGCGGTCTACCTTGCTAAAGACATTGCACATCTTGGTACCTTGCCTTGTAGAGCTGTGCTCAAAGATGCCCACGGTAATGCCGCCTTTATTCCCGACCGCCCAATACTTGCCGAAGGTAAGGTGCTATTTGTTGGTCATGCTATTGCCGCAGTGATCGCAGATTCGCCAGAGCATGCAGAAAATGCCGTTGAGGCAATTCTGCTCAGTGTGGACGATATTCCAGCATGTGCCGATCCCAGGCGGGCGTTAGACCCAGATACCCAGCCATTGCATGATGCGCACAAATCTAATCTTTGCGTGCACTTTGAGAAAGGCGAGAGCCAGTTAGTAGATGAGGCCCTAGAGGCTAGTGCGCATAAGGTTGTTATCGATTTGGTGAATAATCGTGTTGCACCAAGTCCATTGGAACCACGGGCTTGTTTGGCTGAACCAACGGACGAGGGTTATACCTTATATAACCCCAGCCAAGGTGCCGTAGCTCAGAAGATGATTCTGACGAAAATTTTTTCTTTTGCTAAGCATCAACTTAGACTGATTTCTCCAGATACCGGTGGCGGTTTTGGTATTCGTGGAGAAATTCATCCTGAGACTTGTCTAGTTCTTTATGCAGCGCAACAATTAGCTGTGCCGGTGAAATATACCGGTGACAGATCAGAAATGTTTCTCAGCGATTCCCATGGCCGTGATAATTTGACCCAGGCCACCGCTGGTTTTGACAGCCAGGGCCATTTGACCGCCTTGCGCGTTGAGACAACTGCAAATTTAGGCGCTTTTTGCTCGGCAGCGGGACCCTTTGTACCCACTATGGCCGGCGGCCGTATTGTGGGAACTGTATATCGAATTCCTCATGTCCATCACTCTGTGCGTTGTGTGTATACCAATACTATGCCCGTTGCTGCCTATCGCGGAGCTGGACGCCCAGAAGCCTGCTATGTCATGGAACGTCTCATGGAAGCTGCGGCAAAGCAGTTAGCAATAGATTCTATTGCGCTACGTAAACTTAACTTTATTAGTGCCGCTGAGATGCCCTATACGTTGCCGTCAGGGGTTACCTTGAGTAGTGGTCAGTTTGCGCAGACCCTAGATTTAGCCCTTTATAATTCCGATTGGGCTAGCTTTGCAGCCCGCCAACAAGACAGTCAGGCTCGTGGACTTATGCGTGGACGTGGGTTGGGTTTTTATGTCGAATCAAGTGGCGGTGGGCCTGAAGAAGAAGCACGTATTACCATTCACGATGACGGTGCAATCGATGTTGTGGTGGGGACCTTTTCCCACGGCCAAGGCCATCGTACAACGTATGCGCAAATTTTAAGTGAAACGCTCGATGTGGATTTTGACAGTATTAATATCATTCAGGGTGATACAGATGCGGTCCATTTTGGTGGCGGTACTGGTGGGTCTCGCTCCTCCCAGATGGGTGGAATTGCGGTCCAACGAGCGGCCACGGGGGTGCTTGAGGATGCCAAGGTCATCGCTGCGGAAATGCTGCAAGCTGCGCTGCCAACGGTGTCTTACGCACACGGGGTGTTCAGTGCCTCGACCACCGACTCCCAAGTGAGTTTGCCCCAAGTTGCCAAGGCTGCCAAAGGAACACAGTTTGGTGGCACTGGGCTGACCAAATTACTCCGCTACAATCGCGGTGAAGGGTTTACCTTCCCCAATGGGTGTCATGTAACCGAAGTCGAGGTGGAACCTGAAACTGGCGTTGTAAACGTGGTTGCCTATACCGCCGTCGACGATTGCGGACGCGTCATTAATCCGCTGCTAGCAACCGGACAGGTACATGGTGGTGTGGTTCAAGGTATAGGACAAGCGTTGTTTGAGAACGTTGTCTATAACGACGATGGGCAGCTATTGAGTGGGAGCCTGATGGATTACACAATGCCCAGAGCGTCTCAAGTAGGTGATATCCATGTGAGCTTTAACGAAGTATTAGACCCCAATAACGAGCTTGGTGTAAAAGGGATTGGCGAGGGTGGCGCTTGTGCTGCACCGTCT
>CAJJAQ010000020.1 GCA_905182095.1 uncultured Pseudomonadales bacterium
CTTGGTGAAGGTTCCGGGATCCTGAAACAAATGAGCGCCACACTGGTTTGCATTTTTATCGCCCAGGAGTTTTTTCCACTTCCCAGCGCAGATACCGGCGCTAAGTTACGCAAAAAAGTGGTATTAAGCCGCACCATTCCTATACCTTAGTACTAGGCGCCGGTAATATGGCTGCTCGGTAGTTTTGCGATTGGCGCCATCACTCTTGCTGTAATTTAGCCCGCCCATACCGTCTATATCAGTTTATAATCTCGGCCTGCGCACTTGCTGCACTGCTACTCACTAAAATGCATCGCAGTAAAATTGATTAAAAGATCAAACAAAAGAAGAATTTTTTATGGATATAAAACAACGGATGCAGGCAGTACTTGCCGCTGAAGCAGCGGCAATTCAGGCCATTAATGTCACCGAGGATTTCGTCACAGCGGTTGAAGTTATGCAAAACTCCAACGGCAAAATAATAGCCACGGGCATTGGCAAAGCTGGCCACATTGCAAAGAAATTTGCAGCAACCCTTTGCTCGACAGCAACGCCTGCAGACTTTGTTCACCCTGCAGAAGCTGCCCACGGTGACTTAGGCATAGTTGGCAACGACGATGTACTGATCGCATTTTCTACAAGCGGCAAAAGTCGTGAAGTAATCGAAATTCTGGAGATGGCGCGACACCTGGGCGTATCCAATATTATCGGCATCACCTCCCACCCAGACTCGGAATTGCGCAATCACTCAGACTTAGTCTTAGATATGGGTTTAATCGAAGAACCCTGTCCACTGGGCCTTACACCGAGTTCTTCAATGGCAGTCATGCTGGCCATCAGCGATGCCATAGCCCTGGCATTAATGGAGCAGAAGGGTGTTACTAGGGAAGATTACGGCTTGCGTCATCACGGCGGGTATTTAGGCCGAGCAGCTCGTACGGACAATAAATCTAGGAGCTAAAATTTAGTCTCTACTTGCAACGGCGCCTGCAAATCTACAGGCGCTTACTCCTGAATCATCTGAAAACGAAACCCACCTATTGCAGCATCTGCGGTAAATCCTAGGATTAGAAAAAAATCCGGGTGAGCTGTATACGGCACAGTTAGACCTCTGCCACCCTTGGACTCCGCCACACCAATGGCATGGCCCATTAACCAACGCCCAACATTTTGTCGCCGGTATTGCGCCTGCACCGCAACCATTTGCAGCACAAAATCAGTGCTAGGCTGACTATTTGCACCAACTGGGCCATGCATTGCATAACCTGCAATAATCACGTCGTTAAGTTTGGCTACCCGCAAAAATTGCGCGCTGCCTGCCGCCACGGTTTGTGCATAAATAGCCCTTAAGTCTGCAGGCAAATCTTTAGGATCTGCGCTAAAAACTTCTATATCTCGAAACCCTAGCGCCATAGTTTTTTCCACCTAGATTTAATGCTTTGAACAATTGGTTTGGTTATCTGTCTACTAGCGAGCAGACTACGTGCTTTGGGTGCGCCCAAATGAGCGCGCACCAACACCTTGGCGAACAGTTGATAGTTGTCCCAAGAGTCTTCTATACCGTAGCAATCCTCGCCAAAGGTCGCTTCATAGTCAGCAGTTAGCTTTGGCAGGTAGCTGTGCAAAAAAACTAGACCACCCTCAGTTAGATCTTGCTTATTCAGTACTGCGCCATTGGCAGCAAACAACTCACTAACCTGGCCTTCTTGATAACGTACTCGCGCCAGAGTAGATTCATGTTGTTGTAAAAACTGCCTACTCAATAATTGGTGATGAAAACAGAAGGCCGTAACAAAGCCCATGGGCAACATAGCCTTATGCAGCGAACCTGCCGCTGCCATATGCTCATCTACATTGGCGTATTGCAGTGCCGAGACATCACTCATTTGTAATCGCTCGTCTTACAGCCTTACGGTGCAAAGCTTGAGCGACCGCGAATACCCCAACCTTGATCTGTCTTTTGCAAAACATACAAAGAATTGAATGATACATAGGCTTCGCCTGCTGGGTTAAAGCGCGTAAACCGAACCTTAAAATGCACTTTTTCAGAATCTGCTTGAATAGTTTCAATGCTATTCCACTCGCTGTGGTGCCAATTATTGATTCGCGCAAATTCTTCTAAATCTGTTTCAGCTACAAAGCCACTTTTCGTGGGGTTAACAGTAACGCCGCCGCTGGCTACACGAATATGCGGAAACAATAGCGTGTCCGCCCAGCGCGCAACATCTCTTGAGTTAAAAGATGCCATAAATTCATACATCACTTTCAGCGCCGCTTGCTCGGCTTCTGTTTGCCCAACAATTTGCGTAAAGGTTGGTTTAGTCTCGGCTTCTTTATGATGGCCTGCATGAACTGTGCTGACGACAAGCGTTAGTAAAGCAACGGACAATGCACTGAAAAATTTGTTCATCATATTCTATCTCTTCTTATGTTTCTTTTTGTCTGGCTTGGTCCAAATATTAATGTCGGGACTTGGTTAGGAATTTGGCGGTGTATGCGAAACGCCGCTAGCGAGGCCTATCGCCCTTAATAGTGACACGGTGCATCAGTCTATGTTGGGGCAAAAAATCATTAATCGGCTTATGTTGGGTAGAACGGTTATCCCAAATGGCCACGGTGCCGGGCTGCCAATTTAGTCGCACAGTATATTCCTCGGTGACGATATGCCGATACAAAAAGTTCAATAATTGTTCACTCTCCCGGGGCTTGAGATCTTTGATATGACTAGTGAACAAAGCATTCACATAAATACCCTTGCGTCCGCTTTCCGGATGCGTGCGGATTAACGGGTGTTCGACAGGCGGGTTGGCGGCAATGGCATCTGCCAAGCGCTCAGAGCCGCCGGGCTCGGCCAAACTTTCACGAAAGCCCTGACGAAAATCGTGTACCGCAACAAGGCCATCTAAAAAGCCGCGCATCTTCGCTGACAAACCATCGTAGGCAGCCGTTGCACTGGCCCACAGCGTATCGCCGCCGTGGGCTGGAATTATTTGCCCCTGCAACAAGGTGAAACTGGGAGGCATGGGCATAAAGGTCATATCTGAATGCCACACTTCAATTTTTGACGGGTTTTCTGGGGTGCTCTCTAAAATTTGCACATCGTCAGCACCGGCAACGGTGACATAGGCCGGGTGACCTAAGACCTCACCAAAGCGTTTGGCGAAAGATGCAAAAACCTGTGGCGTTCTGTCTTGGTCGCGAAAAAACAAAACCTCATGCTCAACAATTGCCTGACGTACCTGAGCGTAAACTGCATCAGAGTCCGCGATTTCTGACAGTGCTACACCAGATACATGAGCACCTAGCGCGCCTGCCGCTTTCAGTGTGTTTATTTGCTTTGCCACTTTACCCTCTGCTTTGATCCGCACCGACTCAGATTGTAACCAAGCCAAGGTGTAATGAGCAGTAATAATCGCCAAGTGGAAGGGTGGCGGGAGGTTATCCGGGGGTGACTAAAATAGCCTTTCACCTATGATGGGTACTTATAACTAAACCGAGTCAGTCTGCATGGGTAGATATCGCCCCCCAGAAGCGCCTAAAACAGCGGTAATCACACCTGCGGGATTCGCCCTGCTCCAAGAGGAAATGAATTTTCTTTGGAAAGTGAAGAGGCCCGAGGTCACACGCAAAGTCTCGGAAGCAGCAGCCCAAGGCGATCGCTCGGAAAACGCAGACTACATTTACGGCAAACGACAGTTGGCGGAAATTGACCGTCGAATTCGCTACCTAGATAAACGCATGGCGGAATTACAAATAGTAGACCGGCCACCCAGCCGCACCGACAGGGTGTATTTCGGGGCTTGGGTAACACTTGAGGGCGATTCCCCAATAACGGTCAAATATCGGCTGGTGGGACCGGACGAAATAGATACAAAAAAAGAGTACATCAGCGTAGATGCGCCCATGGCCAAGTTACTACTAGGCAAGGGAGTTGGCGACGAGGTGACCATTGCACAATCTACCGGCACCACGCGCATTCTCAGCTTTGCCGATCAGCAGGTACTCAATCGTTATGAAATTATTGCCATAGACTATGAGCAAAGCTAATTAGATTATATTGGTTCGACCATTTAACTCGACCACAAATACTTTGACCTGCGTATAGCTTATGAATGTTTAATATTGAGTCTTAGTTATGAATAAAATCACTTCAAGATCTTCTTTTAAAATCATAGGTTTTACTGCAATTGGCCTTATCGTTATTAGCACCGGTTTACTGGCCAATCACCACGGTGGCAAACACCAGCGCGGACCGTTAGTCATAGACGAGGTTGTTGAACGCATGAAATCCCATGGTTCGAAGCAATTCCTTGCGGCAGACATAAATCAAGACGGCCTAATCTCCTTAGCTGAATTTGAACAACACAAACCCCGACAGGGCTTGAAGGGCCGAAATCACTCCGCAAGCACAAATGAGGGCGCCGCAAGCCAAGAAAACCAACACCCTCGCCAAGGCGGAAAAATGCGCGGGCACCGCGGAGCAATGGGTCGTTTTATGTTTGCCGGCGTTGACCGCAAAGACATGCGTGCGCAGGTAGAATTAGAAATGTTTGCCCTACTAGATGCCGACAAAGATGGCACCATCAGCGATGCAGAGTACAAGGCGGCGAATAAGAGAGAAAACAAACACCTTGCGCGTAAGCGCGTGATGTTCAAGCTACTGGATACAAATGCAGACGGCCGGTTGGCACAAGAAGAAATGCCGAATTCTGAAAAAATACTCCGCGCCTTAGACACCAATAGTGATGGTGTTGTAGATCGTGCGGAAATGTCCAAATTGCGAGAGCAGCGGAAAGCCGCACAGCGCGCGAGTTAATAAAATCAGCTCGCTAAGCAAAATTCAGGAACCCTGTCGTAGGTGACGCATTTGTCCGACGATCAACTCATGCTAAAAGTGGCCAGCCATTGTGCTGGCTCTTTTACTGAATTAGTCAGACGTCACATTGACGCCCTGCACGCTTACGCCTACAGGCTCAGCGGCAACCCGAGTTTAGCTGACGACTTAGTACAAGAAACCTGGGTCAAAGTTTGGACTCACGCAAGCAGCTACAAAGCGGGCAAGGTTAAACTCAGCACTTGGCTGCACAGGATTTTGCATAACAAATTTATCGACCATGTGCGCAAGCAGCGCAAGTTTTCCAAGTCCGAAGACTATGCAAATCAACAATTACAAGCACCAGCGAGCTTTGAGCCTGAACAGCAAAATGAATGGCGAGAAAGCGCCGATGAATTTACTCAGCTCCTTGCCCAGATACCCCAGGCTCAACGCGGGGCATTGTTATTGGTCCACCGCCAAGGCTTTTCCATTGCCGAGACCGCAGAAATACTCAATATCAGTAGTAGCGCAGCACAATCGCTTTTGGCACGTGGTCGCAGGGCAGTACGCAATGTCGAAATACATACGAGAAGACGAAACCATGAACATTGATCAGTTTTTGCACAAGCTAGACAGCCTTGGAGGGGATCTGGATCAATGGCCAGATGCCGAAGAAAAAACACAGGCCAATGAGCTGATGCGCTCGTCAGACGAGGCGCGGCAAGCATTTGTATCAGCACAAAGAATGGAGACCCTATTTGCGCAAGATATGCATAAGGCGCCCGCGCACTTGCTCAATGCCATCTATGAGATTACCCAGCAAACTAACCCGGTATTTGTCAGCGATAAAGGTTCCCGCCAGTTCAGCTTGTGGATGCCTCGAGACCTGTGGCCTACGGCTATTGCAGCGGTTATTCCATTGATCATTAGCTTTGCGGTGGGCTTAGGTTTTGGCTTGCAGCCCACCGCAACAAATTCTAACTCGCCTGAATATGCGGATATCAATTCGTGGGTTTACGCTGACTCACTGGCCCAAAGCTCAATTGAGATTTCAGCCTTTTTTCCAGCAGCTGAAGAAGGATTAGATAATGATGCGACATAAAATTTTGCTCGGTGCGTTGGTTATTTCCATGGCGATAAATCTTGCGGTGCTGGGTTTTGCTGTTGCACGAATGATTCATGAACCACCCCAGCTGGGCAGTCAAATTCATATTTCACCGCGCTGGGCACATCATTTGCCCGACGAACGCAGAAAGGAATTGCGACCACTGCTCAAAGAACAGTTTCAGCGCTCAAGAGCCCAGCGACCAATGCTCAGAGACAAACACAAGGCGGTGAAAAGTGCCTTAGCTGCAGATAACTTCAGCGACAAAGCGCTAACCCAGGCACTCCTAGAACTGCGTATTGCGCTGCAAGCCAGTCAGAGTCAAAGTCATGCGGACTTTAGCCTATTCGTTCAGGAACTAAGCACTGGCGAGCGCAAAGACCTAGCGGAACAACTGACCCAAAGAGGACGTCGCGGCGATCATTCTGCGCCTCGACATGATCGATAATTCAGCCCACTAACCCGCAGAAAACCCGCCCAACGAATATTTAGGCGTCGCCATTGCTCGCCTCAAAGACATCTGCCACATATGCATGAATACACAAAGCCCTAGCCGGTTCTTGCCTGCAATATGTGCTAAATTATCGCCGCTTTTTAATCCATAATCCTAACGAGAGAATTTAATGTCTGATTACACTACTGACGGGCAACGCGTCAGCTATGGCCTAGGTCATCAAATGGGCCAGCAGATGATGGAGAACCCGTTTGACGGACTCGAAGTTTCAGCAGTTATTACTGGTCTGCAAGATGCAATAAATAGCATTGACTGTCCGATCAAGGACGAAGATATGCGTGCTGCATTTGCTGCCATCAACGAACAAATGCAAGCCAAGCAGGCAGAAGAAGCCAAATCCAAATCTGCTGAAGGTGACAAATTCCTAACCGACAACGCCGCGCGTGATGAAGTGACCACTACTGAATCAGGACTGCAATACGAAGTGCTAACCACCGGTGAAGGCGAGATTCCAACCGCAGCTGCGACAGTGCGTACTCATTATCACGGCACCTTGATAGACGGCACCGTATTTGACAGTTCTTATGATCGTGGCGAGCCAACTGAATTTCCAGTAGGTGGCGTAATTGCCGGTTGGACTGAAGCACTACAAATGATGACGGTAGGTTCTAAGTGGCGTTTGACTGTGCCTTACGCATTGGCTTACGGAGAGCAAGGTGCAGGTGGTGTAATTGGACCGTTCGCAACATTGATCTTTGATATTGAATTGCTGGATATAGTGAGCTAGCTGCAAAAGCACAACGAAAGCTGCTGCTGAAGTAGGCCACCTACTTCAGTAGCTCTTGCCTTGCAGTTCTCTAAAGTACTTTCCTGCCCTTTGTTCCTTCTCGCTTCTCGCTTCACAACTTCTCTTTGCAGCTCTTTGCAGTTCTAGGTGGCGCCAAATAACCCGGCCGCAAAAACCCCTAGTTCCTCAAACGAGAGTAAATGCCTGAGCATCAAACCTGAACGTCAAAGCACGCGCTAAGCGCTCGTTTGTTTGCTGTACCGATGTTGTGCTTGCAAGGTATACCTAGGCTTTTTAGTAAGTGTGCGCTCACTCATATTTTTTGTAATGGCAGCAAGTTGATCTACCTCTGACAACTGCGGCAACCCTAAAGCCATTAATCCCTGCACCAGTGATGCCCAGTCATAGCTATTAAGGCGCGTGTTAAACTGGCGCTGCCCCAGCAAGGCGCGAAGTACAATTAGCCCCGCCTCTTGCAAATTTTGCTGAGCATTAGTCGCGCTTTCGCGACTAACGTGGACCCCACGTTCTTTGCTGAGTGCTTTTCCCGCGACGTTATCTACCTCTTTCGTTATCGTTGTTTGTCTACTCTTTTGATCCGCAGACAAAGCAAAGTGATCAACCAAAAACGCTTTTGCGCCAACAGAAAGTATGTCTGCGCAATCTACCAAAAGGCAAACCTGGGTGTGTAATACCCCTCGATACAAGCCCTCTTTATTGTCGAAGTAATGGTAGATCATGCGCTTATTAACGCCAGCAACGGCAGCAACTTCATCCACACGCAAACCTTCCGCGCCTTTGCTCAGCAATAATTGCGTCGCTGTAGCCACAAGTTTGAGGCGGGTTTGTTCTGGGTTACGCATAGTTTCTACTCAGACACTTAAGTATCTATTTAGTTACTTACAGTAATAACAGTTTGGGCAAAAAATTACATCCTTCGCGTAAAAATGTGCCGCAGCAGTAAAAATAGCCAGAACGACGCATTAAAGTAACCATGCAGTTACTTTTAGAAGGCCATGAAGGGTACAGGCCCTAGTACAGGCTTAGTACAGTCGCAATTTAAGTAGCAAATAGCCCAGTTTGATCTTTTTCTAACGCCAGCAAATGCCGTTTTGCATCTAGACCGCCACCAAACCCCGTTAAAGCGCCATTGCTACCAATAACCCGATGGCAGGGAATAATGATTGCGATTGGATTACTGCCATTTGCAGTACCCACAGCCCTTACCGCTTTCGGGTTACCTATTTGCTCGGCAATGTCTTTGTAACTGCAAACCTCACCGTAAGGAATGGTTTGCAGGGCCTGCAACACCTGACTCTGGAAAGGCGTGGACTGAGGCTTTAGCTCTAAATCGAAATCGCGGCGGGTACCCGCAAAATACTCTTCCAACTGTTTGCTTGCTTCGGCAAAGCACGCGGCGTTTTCGACCCAGGATGGATCTGCACCACGCGCCTTACTGCCGGTAGAAAAGTACAGGCCCGTTAATACTTGACCGTCACCGCACAGGGTCAATTGGCCAATAGGGCTTGGCACCTGAGTGTAATAAATCATTTCATGACCTCCGTTTGGATACGCAACTAATTAGGGTGGGCACTAGGCCCCATTCTTACGACGCTAAACCGCTCACTTGAACTGACTAAAAACTTTCTTTGAATTGAGGGCTGGTCTTTATCGCCCCGTCTTTATCGCTTGGCCTTTATCGCTTGGCCTTTGGCTGCGACCGTTTTTTCGATGGCTTTGTCACTGTCTCTACGGCTGTCTTTACTGCTGCCTTGGCTGCTGCCTTGGCTGCCGCAGACTCTGCGCGGCGAACTGACGCTGCATACCACAAATACATTAGCCCATAGGCCCGCCAGGGTTGCCACGGCTCGGCTTGCAACTTTGCTTTCGCTGGCGTGGTCTCCAACTGCTTCAGCACCACCCAGTCATTATGCGGAAAGGCGTCAGGATCTTTCAGCACCCGCAGGCGAATATAGTTAACTGTCCACGGACCAATACCCTTTATTTGCGTTAGCGCCTCAACAAAAGCCTCGGCTTTCAGCCCTTCGTCGAAGGTCACGCCTTGATCTATTACTTGTTGTGCCACGGTACTGATGGCCCGGCCCCGATTACCGGGCATGCCCAGCTCGGCTATCTGTTTATCGACCAGCTGCTCGGGACTAGGGAAATCGCCACCGCCGTAGCGCGCAATCATGGCATTGGCTAACTCTGTACCGCGAGCCACGCTGACCTGCTGACCGAGAATAGCCCGCACACAGGTTTCAAAGCCGTCCCAAGCTCCGGGCACACGTAGTCCAGGGGCAGCGTTCACCCAAGGCGCCAAAAAACTGTCCGCAGACAAATGTTTGTGCAGCGTTGCGCCGTCTGTGGGTAAATCAAATACACGCCCGAGCCGACGCAACAATTGATAAATCGGTTCACCACCTAACGGTAAGTAGGCGATCAATTGATTATCTCGACGCTCGACCCTCAACCAAGATTCAACTTCCCCGGCTTTACTTAAGCGGCGGCGAAAAACCTGCCCATGCTCACCATCGAATACTTCCTCAACACCTTCCAATGCCCGCCCGTGAAGATAATTGAATACCCAAGCAAAGTCGTAAGGCATACGCACCGGCAACACCACCCGCAGACTGAGACCTTGTTCACCCTCATTGGATTGCTGTGCGGTGTCGTTTTGCGCTGATTTTTCCGAGCCCTTTTTTGCTGCATTGTGCTGGGCGGGTTTGCGCTTACGCAGTGCGCTAGGAGAACTGTCAAACAACAAGCGCAGCTCCTTATTAAACTGGCTGACACTACCGTAGCCAGCATGCTCCGCCAGTTCAGACAATTTCAACTGACTTTGTTGTAGCAATTTTTTGGCCGTTTGGCCGCGCTTAATACGCGCAATGGCAACAGGACTGGCGCCCAAGGTTTCGGCGAACAGACGGTCCAAATGCCGCGGACTGAGTTGCAGAGTTAGCGCTAGATCGGTAACGCTATGATCGTTCAAAAACCCCGCTTCGATCATAGCCAAGCCTTTAGCCACATGCCGATTGCCTATGGCCCAGTCAGGCACAGGCAAGCTCTGATCTGGCACGCAACGCAGGCACGCGCGGTAGCCAGCTTCCTGAGCACCAGCGCCGCAAACAAAGTAGCGGACGTTTTCTTCTTTAGGAATACGCGCAGGGCAACTAGGCCGGCAATAAACGCCAGTGGTCACCACCGCAACAATGAAACGCCCATCAAAGCGCTGATCTCTACTCAGACGGGCTTGCTGCCGCGCAGCTAAGGTAGGCGCAGCAGAGCCAACTGGAAGATTTTCACCAACAGGTATTTTCCCCTTCATAGCGCCACTATAATCAAAGATAGTGAGAAAAACTGCTCATATTCGGACATTAGAAAAAATCCTTTTGCGGCTGTTTTTGCGCCAAAAAGTGCTGTGTGCAACATCAAGTTGGGCAAAATATCAAATGTGCGGATGATCAATGTTTCAGCTAATGTAGTGTTTTTATAAGAATGAGACTGCAATGGCTGAACCCGCATGGAACGAACCTTCAGACCTGATTATTGAGCAAATCGAAATTGGGCCGATGCAAAACTTCACTTATATCATCGGTTGCAGGACAACTAGAGAAGTTGTCATTGTTGACCCAGCCTGGGATATCGACAGCATGGTCAAGCACATCAACGAAAAGGGTTACAAGCTCACAGCCGCACTGGCTACCCACTACCACCCTGATCACATTGGCGGTTCATTCAGCGGCAACAATGTAGAAGGCATCGCCAAACTGCTTGAAGTAAACCCGGTCAAACTTTATGCCCATAAACTTGAAGCCCAAGGCATTAAGAAAGTCACCGAAATTTCGGACTCAGATATTGAGAAAGTAGAATCTGGCGACCGACTAAAAGTTGGCGACATAGAAATTGAGTTTTTACACACCCCGGGACACACACCCGGCAGCCAATGCTTTAAAGTCAAAAATACGCTGATCAGCGGCGACACCTTATTCATTAACGGCTGCGGCCGAGTTGACTTGCCCGGCGCAAACTCAGAAGACATGTATCACAGCATGCAAAAACTTTGCTGCCTACCAGACGACACCTTGTTATTACCCGGCCATAACTACGGCCATATCCCAAATGCCAGCATGGGCGAAACGAAAAAATCTAATACCTATTTGCGTATAAACGATATCGATACGTGGACATCACTTATGGGCCACTAGTACTACCCATTAGTCCGTACAACCAGTGGTGAGCCCAGCTTCACCGCTGTTAGCGGGACTTGGGCAAAAGACAGAAGAGAGGGAAAAGATGAAGACAGGAACTTTTACTGGCTTTGAGGTTAGCCTTCGGAACAACGGCGTTGCTTGGTTTGAGCTGAATACGCCCGAGCGCATGAACGGCATGACCACCGCCATAAAACGCGACCTCATTGAGGCCATTACCCAAGCTCAAATGGATAACACAGTGCGGGTACTGGTATTCACCGGCCAAGGCAGAGCCTTTTGCGCTGGTGATGATTTAAAAGGTTACAAAGGCGGCGACATGCCCGGTAACCCATTAGTCGACCCCATACCCGGCGGTCATGATAACGCACTGGGCACCTACAACGGTTTGCGCAGCATCTCCCAACAACTCAACACCACCATTCGCAATCTCGACAAACTGACTATTTGCGCCATCAACGGCATAGCCATCCAAACTGGCTTCTCACTGGCATTGTCTTGTGACTTCCGCATTGCGGCAAAATCTGCTCGCATGGGTAGTGCAACCCTGCGCTTTGGCCTGCTCCCCGACGAAGGCGGGCAATATCTTTTGGTGCGCACACTAGGGTTACCAAAGGCCTTAGATTTTTTAATGCGCAAAAAGATCGTTAGCGCTGATGAAGCCCTAACCTTAGATCTGGTTCACGAGGTTGTCGCTGACGATGCGTTGCCTGCAGCCGCCATGGCAATGGCGGAAGAATTTGCTCAAGGGCCACAAGTTGCCATGCGTCTACTCAAGCGCTCGCTCTACAATGCAGCGGAGCAAGATTGGACCCACGCCTTGGATGAAATTGCATCTAAAACAGCCATTGCGGATCATCATCCAGACGCAGAAGAAGGCATTAAGGCCTTTATCGAAAAACGCGACCCACAATTTAACGCTTGGCTTGAGGAGCAATCATGAACGAATTTGTTACTTACACCTCTGCGGCAAACATTGCCACCATCACCATTAATCGCCCCGACCGAATGAACGCGTTAAACGAAACCGTAATACTTGGCTTACAAGCAGCTTGGCACCGGTTTGATGAAAGCGAAGACAGAGTAGCCATCCTTCACGCCGCCGGAGATCGCGCTTTTTCCGTAGGTGCTGATGTAAAAGATGCGCCCAAAGAAATGTGGCAAGGTGTCCCTAGCATTGGCGTTGGCACGCGCAAACCCATCATCGCCGCAGTACACGGTTGGTGCATTGGCGGCGCCTACGTCATTGTGCAAATGTGCGACTTAGTAGTGGCCTCAGAAAATACAGTTTTCAAATACCCAGAAGCACAGCTAGGTTTTACCGGCGGATTGATTAGCAGTGCTGTTGCACGTATTCCCCACAAAGTGGCTATGGAATTCATGCTGCTAGGCGAAGACTTTGACGCGCAAAGAGCACTAAGCGCAGGCATGGTGAATAAGGTCGTAGCCAAAGGCGAGGAACTTGAGGCAGCGCACAAATGGGCAACCATCTTGGCCAACTCAGCACCATTAGTTGTAGAGACTTTAAAGGAGTTCAGCTTGGCCACGATGAATCAAAGCCCTGCGGAAATAGGCGCCATTGCTAGAGACACCTTGCTAACCATTCGCACCAGTGAAGACGGCGCAGAAGGGCGCAAGGCATTTGGAGAAAAGCGCACCCCTGAATTTAAGGGCCAATAAACACCTTACCCAGAGGAGGGCGGCCCAAGTGTCGTTCTAGGGTTCGTTCTAGATGCAGTTCTAAATATCGATCCAGGTACCGGGCATGCCGGCTTAGAAACTTTAGCGCTAAGCCAGCGCTTTCTTCACTGCGTCAGCGCTAATAGGCAAGTGCCTTACCCGCGCGCCAGAAGCGGCAAAGATTGCGTTACCAATAGCCGGCCCAACGACTGTGGTGGCTGGCTCACCCAACCCTACAGATTGCAGCTCGCTATCGACAAACTCAATATCAAGTTCAGGCACATCGGCCATGCGCAAAGGTTGATAACTGTTCAAGTTCACATCCTTAACCTGGCCGTTAACAAACTCCGTCCCTTCATGTAGCGCCATACTTACGCCCCACAAAGCAGCACCTTCGGTCTGCGCCAGTGCGCCATCTGGATGCACAATTGAACCCGCATCAATAACGATTGTGAGCTTCTGCAAAGTCACGCTACCAGATGCTTTATTCACTGCGACTTGAGCCACGCAAGCAGACCACGTTGGCATATCGCGCTCTTGGCCAAATGTTGTGGCAATACCCATGCCTACACCTTCCGGCAACACTTTACCCCAACCGGCTTTGTCAGCGGCACGCTGTAACACGTTAGCCATTCGCGAGGCACCGCCTACAGAGTTCGGAGCATGGCCCGCGTTCTTACCACGACCTGTCAGCAACTGCTTGCGTAAAGCGACGGGATCAATACCTTTGCTGTGGGCTACTTCATCCACAAAACTCTCAAGTGCCCAGTTAGTCCAACCCGGACCCACAGACCGCAGCCAACCCGGTCTAAACGTGGCATTAGCTAAATCGTTTTTAATTGCGCGGACTCTATGCGCGCCTACGTCATACCAATGTTGGGCGCCATTAATTGAAAATGGATCAAACTTTTCGCCATTAGTGCCTGTACCCAAAAAGCTTGGCACCATGGCCGAAGTAGGCCAACCAGCAGTGGCGTGATGCTGCATACCAACAATCTTCTCGGCACTGTCAAAAGCCATACTGACCTTCTGTACTGAAGCTGATCGAGGCGAGTCAAAGCGTGAGTCGTCTTCTCTAGAGAACACAACTTTTACTGGCTTACCCAATGCTTTTGCCGCCAGCAAAGCCGGCACACCATAGTCACCATTCAAGCGCCGGCCAAAACCGCCGCCCAATAAATAGGTGCGCATAACCACTTTTTCTACCGGCACTTCCAATGCCTCGGCGAGCGTAGGTAAGATCAGTGACTGCCACTGGTTACCCGTATGCAATTCCCAGCGGCCATCTTTCTGCAAACCGATGGCGTTCACCGGCTCTAACTGAAAGTGCAAAACCGTACTGGTGGTATAGGTTTGGCTTAAGACAGAGTCTGCGGCGACAAATGTTGCGTCTACTTCACCGTCTTCAACGACTAACGAGCCGCTCGAGCCCTCAATTAGCTCAGCGCCTCGATTGAGAATATCTTGCTCTGTCACTCGGGCGGTGGCACCAGCGTCCCACTCAACTGTAATCAAACGCTCGGCACGCTGCGCCGCATGGAACGAATCAGCAATCACCAACGCCCATCCGGGCACTGTATTAGATGGGTCTTTCAGCACCAAAGTTTGCTGATAGCCCTTAACATTTTTCGCCCGGCTGTCATCCACCGATTTAACCCAAGAGCCATAACGCGTTGGTGGCACAATAGGCTTGGCATAAACCATGCCTTCATAGGTGGCATCAATGCCGTAAATGGCAGCGCCATTAGTCTTGCTCGGAATGTCTAAGGCTTGTGTTTCACTGCCTATCAACTTGCGATCTTTGGCGGCTTTAATAGGCAAGCTCGCCAATTGCGCATCGGTATAACTGCGGCTGAGATTACCTTGGCTAACAATATCGCCATAACTAATGCTTTTGCCGCGACAATTCACCTGGCTGTTGGCGGCGCTACAATCGCCCACTGCAACACCTAACAAACGTGCGCCTTCTTCTATCAATGCAGTACGACCAGCTGCACCCGCTCGGCTCATAAGGTCGAAGTTTTGCCAAACAGACCAACTGCCGCCAGTAACATATAGACCGTACTTGGCTTCTGTATCTACATGGTTAACTTGTACGTCTGCCCAATCAGCCTCTAACTCTTCGGCAACAATCCGCGCAAAAGCTGTACCAATATGCTGTCCCATTTCCGCCTTGGTCACATTTACAGTGATTTGTCCTGACGGCGCAATGGAATACCAAATGGTCGGTTCAAATTTATTCGCAGACAAAGCTTGGGCTGGGTCGCTGGCCAGTAATGCCGCCGGCATAAAAGCCAAAGTCACACCCACACTGGTGGCGCCGATCATAAATCCACGACGTGAAAGCTTTGTTGATAAAGGTTGGTCTGGAGAATTAATCTTATGCATTTTGCGTCTCCTGCTGAGCAGCGGCATTGATTACAGCCAACTTAATGGCTTTCTTAATGCGCACATACGCCATGCAACGACATAAATTGCCGTTCATAGCTGTTTCAATTTCAGCGTCGCTTGGATCTGCGTTGTAAGCCAAAAGACTAGCGGCCTGCATAATTTGACCAGACTGGCAGTAACCACATTGCGGGGTTTGCGCCTCTACCCAGGCCCGCTGCAACGGGTGATCGCCGTTTTCAGATAAACCTTCAATGGTAGTGATATTGCTACCGGCAACATTGGCAAGTGGGGTGATACAAGAGCGTTGGGCAACGCCATCTACATGCACAGTACAAGCCCCACAAAGACCAATACCACAGCCAAACTTGGTGCCCTTAAGATTTAGCTCATCGCGTACCGCCCACAAAAGCGGCGTATCGTCTGGCACATCCAGCTCAACACTAAGACCGTTAATCTCGAACTTAATAGACATGTTTTGGCTCCCCAAATAAAACCTCACAATAGCGAAAGGTAGGAAGATCAAGCAAGCCAAAGTGTAGACAATTAGTTCACAAGCTAGCGGTTGAAATACACTCTATAGCTTCATCTCCCCAAAGCACTTGCGCACCTCGCTAATATATAGCTCAGGCTGCTCAAAGGCCGCAAAGTGCCCGCCCTTGTCCAGCTCATTCCAATAGACAATATTGGTATAAAGCTTTTCCGCCCAGCTGCGTGGCGATGGCACAATCTCTTTGGGAAAAATGCTACAGCCAGTAGGCACTTCAACGGTTGCACCGGCGCCAGAAAACGCCGTACCAAAGCTCTCCCAATACAAACGAGCAGAGGACGCACCATTGCCACCCAGCCAATAAAACATGACGTTGTCTAGTAACTCCTGACGCGTTAGCACATTTTCCGGATCGCCCTGACAATCTGTCCACTCATAAAACTTTTCAATCACCCAAGCAGCCTGTCCCATGGGCGAGTCCACAAGCCCATAACCCAAAGTTTGCGGACGCGTCGCCTGCTGCTTGGAATATCCCGCACCCCACTGGGCATAATAACCAGCGGCTTTCAGGGCAATAGTGTCCTTTTCAGTGGGGTTTTTAAGGGCTTCTTTGGTGGCGCCAACCGTGGGCATATTGACGTGAATGCCCGCGCAATGACCAAAGTTCTGACGACCAATACCGGTAGTCACAGCCGATCCCCAATCGCCACCTTGAGCAAAATAACGCTCATAGCCCAAGCGGCACATCAACGTGTCCCAAGCCGAACAAATTTTTTCCACACCCCAACCCGTAGCCGTAGGTTTAGCCGAAAAGCCATAGCCCGGTAACGAAGGACACACCACATGAAACGCATCTTCCGCACGACCACCATGGGCAACAGGATCGGTTAAAGGACCAATGACTTTATGAAACTCCACCACCGAACCGGGCCAGCCGTGGGTGATTAGCAAAGGCCGGGCACCGGGCACTTTGCTCGGTTGATGAATAAAGTGAATGTCTAGACCATCGATCTCAGTGAGATATTGATCGAACTCATTAAAGTAAGCTTCGCGCTCACGCCAATCGTAGTCATTGAGCCAGTAGTCACGCAGTGACATGGCATACACTAAGGGCAAGCCCTGACTCCAGTCATCTGGCGTTTCAGCGTCCGCCCAACGGGTATTAGCAAGCCGATGCTTGAGATCACTAATGTCATCATCACTGATGTTGATATTAAAAGACCTGACCAACTCTGCGTCATTAGATGACATCTACACTCTCCCAAATAGAAAACAACACTGCCGCCCTTTTTACTACAAATGGGATTTGAAGGATAAGACTAATGCACAAAGCCGCAAATCTCCCAGCTAGCCAAGAAGGCGCCAGAGTCACCTAAGTTGCAACAGCCGCAAGGCACTCAAATCACAGACCAAGGTCGCGAGATTTACAACAACATCTGCAAACACCGCCACAGCTTTCTCCCTCTCGGCGGAGCAATACTGGTGAAAATAGGCTTTTGCATTCATAATGAAATGAAAAGGGACAGCATGGCACCCCCTCTCCAACTTAACTTTTAGACTGGCAGGACCTCGATGACCAAAACACTTTTGCTCCTCATTTTACTAACACTCTCGCAACTCTCATTTGCAGAAGAAATCAGTGCAGAAAAAAAGCTGGTTATAGATGAGTTTCTGCAGGTCTCTGGGGAGCTAGATATAGAGCAAACAGCAAGGGCAATGACTGAAAGTTTTATAGGGATATTAGCTGAAAATCAAAGTCTTGATCCAAGAATGGCACCCATTGCTGCGGAAGAAATCGGTGCAATTATGCGGGAAGAATTTGTCGATAGCGGTTTTATCAACCGACTTGGTTACCAGACATACGGCAAGTACTTTTCGCTGTCTGAATTAAAGGATTTGGTGGCATTCTATAAGACCCCAACCGGACGAAAAATGGCTGCACGCTTACCACGGATAACTGCAGAGAAATTTACGGCTGGAGATCAACATGCACTGTCACTTGGCCCCATTATCGAAAAGCGCCTTATGGCACGATTTCGTGAGGTAGGCATTATCTTTTAGCACTAACCTAGGTCGCGGATTCCAGCCCAAGCCGCTGGCCTAAGAGCTGCCTTTGCGCAAATCGACTTTCATCACCCAAGCAACACTCTTAGATAGCTAGATAGATAGATAAATAGGATCTTTTCCACGCTGAAACTTTAGCGTTCCTTTTCCTCCGGCAACCGTACACAGTCGACCATTGCTGTGCATAAGCAACTCTGACCTCAGTAACCGGTTAATCAATCACGTTAAAGTAAGTTCCCAAATACGCAAATCCTAGTGGTCAAACCAAAGGTACGCCCTAACTTCAATTATCTGGCGCAGCAGCGTCCGCCGAATGAGTTCTCGGAACCCACGCAGAAACCCCAAAACATGTTGAGCACATTTCATCTACAAATGGGGTTTGGGCGATATAGCTGGTTCAGGAGGCGCAAACAGCCGCGCATCTGGTCACTGCTAGCAGACGCCATGTCTCCGTGATATATCGCATGATGAAACAGCCTACCGAACGACAATGTGTGTTCGGGCTGCGCAACTCATCAGACCGCAAAAGCTACTCGGGCAAAAAAGCACCCTATTGCTAACAAGAAGTTCAAATATTGAAGGTATATTTATGTTTGAAAAAATTTCATCCCTAGGGCTAACCGTTACCTTTTTAGCTCTACTTACAAGTTGTTCTTCGACCCCGCCACCCATCTATATTGATCCGCTTTTGAACTCAGAGAATTCTGCTTCTCTGCATTTTTATCGGCCCGGTTTATCCGCTTGGATGGGCATGGCAATAGATTACAGAGTTGTGGTCGAAGACATCTAGGTCGGCTCTCTCAAAGGGCGAAAGCACATCAAAACATTTGTTCAACCGGGCAAGAGAAGAATCGCAATCCATGAATATTTCGCGGGAGAGGGGGCTGAAGATATGGCTTTGAATATGCAACTAGAGGCAGGAAAATCCTACTACTTTCGATTCTCTCAGCATGTTGATCAGTTGTACGTTGGTCCGTTTTTCGATCGAATATCTGGACACGGTGAACTTAGAGTAGTCCCAAAAGAGGCGTGGGATAGCAAAAAGTAGGTTAAAGGGATGGCCTGCGAATCTAAATTACTAATCAACACACATCGTTAGTAGTGCGCCGCTGACCATTCGATTAAAGGGCTTTCATTGCGAAAGCCCTTAGCTGCGTAGTTACTGGCCGAGACCAGCAAGCACTCTATGGCAGTAAGTGTGCTACCGCGTCGCGCTCTTCGGTCAACTCTTGTTCAGTGGCGTCCATTTTGCCTTGGCTGAATTCGCTGATTTCAATGCCCTGAACAATTTCCCAATCTCCGCCTTTGCAACGTACTGGGAAGGAATAGATCAAACCTTCAGCTACACCGTAACTGCCATCTGAATAAACGGCCATGCTTAAGATCGCATCACTACCTAATGCCCAATCGCGCATATGGTCGATGGCTGCGTTTGCCGCTGAAGCTGCGCTAGATGCGCCTCTTGCGTCAATAATAGCTGCGCCGCGCTGCTGTACTTGTGGGATAAAGTCCCCTGTGTACCAATCCATGTCTACTAACGACATTGCGTGCGCACCTGCAACAGATGCTCTGTGAATATCTGGGTACTGAGTGGCTGAGTGGTTACCCCAAATGCATAGGCCTTCCACGTCTGACACGTGCTTGCCTGCTTTTTGCGACAACTGTGCCATTGCGCGGTTGTGGTCTAGGCGTGTCATTGCGGTGAAGTTACGTGGGTCTAAATCTGGTGCATTACGCTGAGCGATTAAGCTGTTGGTGTTTGCAGGGTTGCCTACAACCAACACTTTCACGTTCTTGGAAGCATTGTCGTTCAATGCTTTGCCTTGGGCTGAGAAAATAGCAGCGTTGGCCTCCAAAAGATCTTTGCGTTCCATGCCTGGTCCACGTGGTCTTGACCCTACTAGCAATGCGTAGTCTGCATCTTTAAACGCAACATTTGCGTCGTCGGTATAAACAATATCTTGAACGAGTGGGAATGCGCAGTCGTCTAGTTCCATCACCACACCTTTAACTGCCCCTAGGGCTGGTGTGATTTCTAATAGTTGTAAAATTACGGGTTGGTCGTTACCCAACATCGCGCCGGAAGCTACACGAAAAAGTAATGCATAGCCGATTTGGCCTGCGGCTCCGGTAATGGTAACGCGAACTGGATCTTTCATGGTTTCTCTCTTGAAGTGTTATCTATTTTGAAGTTGTTGCCACACAGTCTAATTTGTCTCAAATAAAAATGCCGCAAAGAAATGCTTGTTATGACCAGATTTCAGCATTGTTAGCCACCAATTTGTGGCTTTGCGACGTTATAGGCCCGGCGTTGGGCCGTCTGCAGAGATTTTACCTCTCTGTGTAGGCACGCTCTGCGAACGCAGACTCCCAGTTAGATGGAATGACAATCCCATAAGCAGGATTAGCTTCCAACTAGAACGGCGTAGTGCTGAAAAGGTGAATTTGGCGGTTAGATAAGTTGGTGATTTTTAGTGGCTATAACTAGACGCTCGGCTTGGCGTTTTTCGTTATTGAGATCTTAGACTTGGAATAGGCGCATTACTTAGGCAACTTTAATTTAAATCGCATTTAAATCGCATCGATATCGCGCCCAAATCGCGGCCACTGCCCTGTCTATTTCGACAATTTGAAGATTAGTCGCGATTCGGAAAACACCGCCTTTCTGGCGATCCATTTAAAGGCTCTGTTACTCAGACATAATTGAGACCACAGAGCTGTCCGCTAGGCGTATACCAATGTACAGAAAAATACGCCAAAGGTGCCGGACAAACAGGCGCAAAAACTTAACCAAACAGTGGCTAATCAACACTATAAAAACTGTACCCGGGAGTTATATTGCGACTTTACGGCGACTTGAATGGCGGAAAAATCCCTATACAGCGGCGCTTATCTGGCAAAAGCGTCAACAAGACGAAAACTTTCTGCACTTTAACTCCGCACCTAAATGACTAAGATTGTTACTTCATAACGACACTTTATGGAGAATTTATGGTGGTGTTGCGCAGCACAAAAAGGGCCGAAATATGCCAAACTTGAGTCATTTAGACTAGCCAATAAATCCCCCTGAGACTTGCTTCATAGCGCTATTTTTGAGATCTTTCGTAATTGGTTTGACCGGCACGCCACAGTGCTCAAAAACAGACCACAAATGGCTTCCTTTTTGGGCCAAAAACTAGGCCCAATATAGCCGCTTTGAAGGACCTTGAATGAACCCTTCGCGGAGCTACTTGCTAGCAAACTAATCAAGAATACTTGTCGACTCACTACCTGAGTAGACGGGGTTCCTTGCCCTCGACAAAAGCAAATTTGAGTCGGCAAAATTAATGGTAAGGACCATCGTGCTTACGACGGCGCGAATTAAATGAGAGAGAATATGACTGTAACATTTGACGGCAACTTCCCCGCCAAACACGGGCTTTACGACCCAGCCAATGAAAAAGATGGCTGTGGCGTGGGCTTTGTATGTGACATTAAGGGCAGGCCTAGTCACCAGATTGTTACAGATGCCAGCCTTATGAACTGCTGTATGGAACACAGGGGTGGCGTAGGCTACGAGAAAAATTCTGGCGACGGCGCGGGCATTTTAACTGGCCTACCACACGCACTGCTTGAGCAAATTTCTACACAAGAATTTGGCGCCAGCCTGCCTGCCAACGGTCAATATGGCGTAGGTAATGTTTTCCTACCCACAGACCCAGAGCAACGGGCTCATTGTCTGACAGTCATCGCTGAAGAAGTTGCAGCAAACGGCCAAAAGCTGATCGGCTGGAGAGACCTTCCTACAGACCCAGACGCAGCAGACCTTGGCAATGCCTCACGGGCTGCCATGCCTTATTTCGCGCAGCTTTTTATCGGCTCTAGCGATGCAGCGCAAAGCACAGAAGAATTTGAACGAAAGCTCTATCTGATTCGTAAGCACAGTACCCACCGCCTTCGTGGCGATGCGGCGCTGAGCCAAAACTATCTATTTTACGTTTGCTCGCTGTCGACTAGCGTCATTATTTATAAAGGCATGCTCACGCCAGCTCAGCTATTCCCGTTTTATCCAGATTTGCTCAACGAAGACTATGAAAGTCATTTGGCGATGGTGCACTCACGCTTCAGCACCAATACCTTCCCCTCTTGGGATCGTGCGCAGCCAAACAGATTTATGAGCCACAACGGCGAGATCAATACGCTTCTAGGTAACGTCAATGCCATGAACGCCCGTGAAGGCGTTGCAGCGTCTACGCACTTTGGCGAGGACATTAATAAGCTGTTCCCTATTGTAGAAGCCAACTGCTCAGATTCTGGCAACTTCGACAACGTCTTAGAATTTTTAATTATGTCCGGTAGAACCCTACCTGAAGCATTGTTAATGATGATTCCCGAGGCATGGCAACAGCACACCAATATGTCCGCTGAAAAGCGCGCCTTCTATGAGTACAACTCTTGCCTAATAGAACCATGGGATGGCCCAGCGTCCATTGCCTTTACTGACGGCACCTGCATTGGCGCGGTGTTAGACCGTAACGGTCTGCGCCCTTCGCGCTACTACATTACTGACGACGACAAATGCATTATGGCCTCTGAAGTTGGGGTAGTGCCGGTCGACCCTGCACGAGTTATAGAAAAAGGTCGTTTGCAGCCAGGGCGCATATTCCTCATCGACTTTGAACAAGGTCGCATGATTCCTGACGAAGAACTGAAATCCGATTTGGCAGCACGCAGACCCTACGCTGCTTGGGTTGAAGAGCAGCGCATAGAACTGACTGACCTTGAGCAACAAAGTGGTCTAGGCCTAAATACAGACACGCTAATTTCTCGCATGCAGGCTTTTGGCTATACCCAAGAAACCATGCAGTTCATGTTGCAGCCAATGATCAAAGAACTCAGAGACCCATTGGGCTCTATGGGTAATGACGCTGCCCTTGCGGTTATGTCTGAAAAGCCGCGTATGCTTTACGACTACTTTAAGCAGCGCTTTGCACAGGTAACCAACCCGCCCATCGATTCCATTCGCGAAGAAGTCATCATGGCATTGGATTGCTATGTGGGCCCTGAGCAAAACCTGCTGCAGTCCGAGCCTGAAAACGCTCACCGACTGCGCGTACCTCACCCTATTTTAAGTAATGGCGAGCTGGCCTCCATTCAAAAGATGGATCACCGGAGCTGGAAGACCTGCACTATAGACATTACCTATGCCGCAGGTTCAGGCGAGCAAGGTCTTAAAGACGCATTAGAGCGCATCAACAATGCAGCCCTGCAAGCAATTGCTGACGGCTTTAGTTTGGTTATTCTCAGTGACCGTGGCATCAGCGATAAACAGGTGCCCATGAGCGCGTTGCTTGCTGTGGGCAGCGTGCACCAGTTCTTGGTAGCCCAGGCTAAGCGCAGCCAAATTGGTCTTATCTTGGAGACCGGCGAAGCCAGAGAAGTTCACCATCACTGCTTGCTAGTAGGTTACGGCGCAGACGCCATTAACCCATACCTGGCATTTGAAGCACTTTGGGATGCCCAGGTACAAGGCGAGTTTGATAGCGTAGCTAACGTAGAAACGCCAGAGGACGTGGTTTACAACTATCGTAAAGCGGTGGCCAAAGGCATTCTTAAGGTCATGGCAAAAATGGGTATCTCTACCCTACAGTCTTATAAAGGCGCGCAAATTTTTGAGGCCGTTGGCCTGGCCAGTGACATCATTGCACAAGCATTTACCGGCACAGCTAGCCGCGTTGAAGGTATTTCACTAAGCGTACTCGCTGAAGAAATGCAGCGCAGACACGGCCTGGGTTATCCCAGTAGAGATGCAACGCCCATAGCGATTTTACCTAACCCTGGTGACTTCCACTGGCGTCGCAACGGCGACACCCACATGTGGGATCCAATTGCTGTCACCAATCTTCAGTCTGCCGTAAGACAAAACAATGAAGATGCATATTGGGCCTTTGCCAAACAGATCAACGAAGAAAATACCCGTAAGGCCACCTTGCGCGGTTTATTAGATTTTCAAGAAGGCCAGCAGCCTGTACCGCTAGAAGAAGTTGAAGCGGCCAGCGAAATTGTAAAACGCTTTGCAACCGGCGCCATGAGCTTTGGCTCTATCAGCGCAGAAGCACACGAGTCATTGGCCATTGCCATGAATCGTTTAGGTGGCAAGTCTAATACCGGTGAAGGTGGCGAAGACGCCAAGCGTTTCACACCTATGGACAATGGCGACTCCAAGCGCTCGGCCATTAAGCAGGTAGCCAGCGGGCGTTTTGGGGTAACCATTAATTACCTCAGCAACGCTGACGAACTGCAAATCAAAATTATTCAAGGCGCTAAGCCTGGTGAAGGTGGTGAGTTACCCGGCGGCAAAGTAGATGATTACATCGCCAGCCTGCGTCACTCTACCCCAGGTGTTGGACTCATCAGTCCGCCACCACACCACGACATTTACTCTATTGAGGACATGGCGCAGTTAATTCACGACTTAAAGAACGCCAACCCGAAAGCACGTATCAGTGTGAAGTTGGGTGCCGAAGTCGGCGTGGGCACAGTAGCCGCAGGCGTGGTTAAAGCCCGCGCAGATCACGTTGTGATTGCCGGTGACTCAGGTGGTACTGGCGCATCGCCACTGACCTCCATTAAGCACGCGGGTGTGCCATGGGAGCTAGGCATTGCCGAAACCCACCAAACACTGGTTATGAACAATTTGCGTTCAAGAGTGATATTGCAAACAGACGGTCAAATTAAGACCGGGCGCGATGTAGCAATAGCGGCCATATTGGGCGCAGAAGAATTTGGTTTTGCCACCGCGCCGCTGATTGCGCTAGGTTGCATCATGATGCGTAAGTGTCACTTGAACACTTGCCCAGTAGGCATAGCGACCCAAGACCCAGAGCTGCGTAAGAAGTTTACTGGATCGCCTGAGCATGTGGTCAACTACCTATTTATGGTGGCTAAAGAACTGCGCATGATTATGGCCGAACTGGGCATACGCACACTCAACGAAATGGTTGGTCGAGTAGACTTGCTGAAAACTGACGAAGCCATCAATCACTGGAAAGCAGACGGTGTGGATTTATCTACTATTTTGGCACCAGCACAGATACCCAACGAATTCCTAGGTGCTTTTGCCATACACGACCAAGATCACGAGTTAGATAAAGCATTGGATAATCAGCTTATTCCGTTGGCAGAACCTGCGCTAAAAACAGGCGCCAAGGTTTATGCAGAATTACCAATCATCAATACCAACCGCGTAGTGGGCGCCATGCTTTCCAATCAGGTTATAGACCAAGTTGGGCCGCAAATGCTGCCAGACGACACCATTCACTTCAAATTTAACGGCAGCGCCGGTCAAAGTTTGGGCTGTTGGTTGGCTAAAGGTATTACCCTAGAAGTTGAAGGTGATGCCAACGACTTTGTCGGCAAAGGCTTATCTGGTGGACGCGTCATAGTCTACCCACCCAAGGTCAGCACCTTTGCCGCAGAAGACAATATTCTTCTGGGCAACGTAGCCCTGTATGGCGCAACTTCGGGCGAAGCATTCTTCCGCGGTGTAGCCGCAGAGCGTTTCTGTGTTCGAAACAGTGGCGCATCAGCAGTGGTAGAAGGCGTTGGTGATCATGGTTGTGAATACATGACCGGCGGTCGAGTGGTTATTCTAGGTGCCACCGGGCGCAACTTTGCCGCAGGCATGAGTGGCGGCATAGCGTACATTTGGGACCCCAAATCTGAGTTCAGCATTAACTGTAACCCAGAGATGGTAGACCTAGACCCAATGGATGAAGCTGGCGACATCGCAGAGCTACAAGACTTAATCCAGAAGCATGCAGATTTGACCGGCTCAGTAGTCGCGCAAAAAATTCTCGCAAACTGGGAAAACAGTCTTGGCGAGTTTGTAAAAGTTATGCCAAAAGACTTCAAGCGCGTGTTAGAACAGCGCCGGCAACAAGTGAGCGCGGGTTAATAACCGCCTTAGTTATAGAAAAGGTTTGAGAAAAGACAATGGGTAAACCCACAGGATTTATAGAGTTTCCACGCAGCGCAGCGCCCTATCGAGCGCCCGCAGACCGGTTATTAGATTTCAAAGAAATTTATACCGACCATGACGTGCAACGATTAAGCACCCAAAGTGCTCGCTGCATGGATTGCGGCGTGCCGTTTTGTCAATCCGAAGAAGGTTGCCCAATTCACAACCTCATTCCAGAGTGGAACGATCTGGTATTTAGAGACCAGTGGAAAGAAGCACTGGACCGCCTGCACCAAACCAACAACTTCCCAGAGTTTACTGGCCGCGTTTGCCCTGCACCTTGCGAGGGCGCCTGTGTACTTGGCATTACCGACCCAGCAGTGACCATTAAAAATATCGAAATGGCGATTATCGACCGCGGCTATGAAGAAGGCTGGGTACTACCCAACATTCCCGCACTACGCTCAGGCAAAACTGTAGCCGTCATTGGTTCAGGCCCAGCAGGTTTAGCCGCAGCAGATCAACTCAACAAAGCAGGTCACAGCGTTACAGTTTACGAGCGTGCAGACAGAATTGGCGGACTACTCATGTACGGTATTCCGAACATGAAACTCGCCAAAGACGAAGTAGTAGAGCGCAGAGTTCAATTACTACGAGAAGGCGGTGTGCAGTTCATCACCAACACCAACGTCGGTGACGGCAAAGATGGTTCAGTAGATATCGCAGCACTAAAGTCATCTAACGACGCTGTGTTGTTTACAACAGGCGCCACCGTACCAAGAGATCTGCCAATAGAAGGTAGAGAGTTCACCGGCGTACATTTCGCCATGGACTTCTTGTCGGCAAACACCAAAAGCCTCTTAGACTCTAAGCACGACGACGACGCCTACATATCCGCCAGGGGTAAAGACGTCATAGTCATCGGCGGCGGCGACACAGGCACAGATTGCATCGGCACCTCGCTACGCCACGGCTGCAAGAGCATCACCAACTTCGAGCTATTCGCCCAGCCACCAGAAGGCAGAGCAGATAACAATCCATGGCCCACATGGCCAAAGATCTTTCGCGTGGACTATGGACACGAAGAAGCAGCGCATACCCAAGGCGCAGACCCCAGAGTTTATTCAATATCCTCGGTATGTTTCATAGGCGATGACGCAGGCAAGTTAACCGGCGTGCGTACCGTACAAGTAGAAATGAAAGACGGTAAGTTTGAAAACGTACCGGGTTCTGAAAAAGATTGGCCAGCAGATTTAGTCTTCTTAGCAATGGGCTTCTTAGGACCAGAACACGTAGCCACAGACACGCTAGGCGTAGACTACGACCAACGCTCTAACTACCAAGCCGTCTACGGCAAGTACAAAACCAATGTAGATAATGTATTTGCAGCAGGCGATTGCCGCCGCGGACAATCATTGGTGGTACGAGCAATCAACGAAGGCAGAGAAGCCGCCCGAGAAATCGACCGGCATCTAATGGGCAGCACCGAGCTACCATAGCCAGCCAAAGACGTGCCAGCACACATCCCTCAGTGATAGTGCTGGCGAGTTGATTCGAACTGGCACGTATAACTGCTCTGAAGTAGCGGCGAGCCAGACCACTTAGGTGAGAGTATTGCCCCACCATCGCAGAGCTAAGCAATGGGTACCCTATCCGATGCACAACCCTAAAACTTTCATTCCTCACGCAAAAAACAAAAGATGAAAGGCGTAAAGAAAGCCAACCTCCCCACAAAAATATGCCCCGCCTGTAATCTACCGTTCACTTGGAGAAAAAAGTGGGAGAGAGATTGGGAGCAGGTTATTTATTGCAGTAAGCGCTGTAAGAAGTAAGAGACTAAGCGCCCCAGAAATTAACGATAGTTGCAGGCATAGTTTGCTAACGGCCCCAACTCAGCTCACTAGCCGCCACGTCTCATGCACAATCAGACATAAAAATAACAACGCCGAAGAATAAAACGTAAGCGCGAACCCAGCAGCGCGAGATGCAGCACCACTCTTGTAGCCTTTGAAGAATAAGATACGCCTAATAGCAAAGAGCAAGGAACACAACGGCACTGCTAATAACATAGAAACTGGCATTAAGAAGCACCATGCCGCATTTACCGCTACAGCAAGAACAAGCTGCTTACGGGATTTTACAGCAGGCTTTGCAGTACTAAGGAACCTGCCCAGCCTTTAGTTAAGCCACTACCGTCAATCTCATCAGGGCTAAAAAATCGAAAACGCGCCATTCGACCAATAGACACTAACGGTAGTTATTGTCAGATCAGAGGTTGCGCAAATTTCAATGGCTTTCACTTTAATAGAATTCGGGGATTACCCCCTAACGCTCCCTCAGGCAGATGATAAATCACCCTTAAAGATCTCTAATATTGCAACGTCGTCCGAATGGACTTTTGGATAGGCATCAACTCTCTAACCCAAAGCGTGGGTGTTGCGTTAAAGCCTTGCAGCTTTTCTATAAGCAATTGACTGCCTGCTTCTGCGGCTTCTGATGTGGCGTATACGCCATAGGTGAGTACGTAGCGTAGTTGGTTATTTGACTTGTAGCGAAACCGCGCGAATCCGCTTAGAGATTGCGCGTTTACTAAGTCTTGTATTTGTTGAGCGCTGGAAAGGGTGACTATCTGAATTGCGTAGTTTTGTGGGTTTTGCTTAAGCAGCCACTCGGCGTCGTTAATGGTTTGCTGTTTATTGCCGTCGCCATTTAGGATTTCACCTGACGTTGCGGCCAAAGCGTTTGCTCCGTGTAGTGACAACAGTACTACTACAGCACCTAGAACATTACGTGTGTAGCGAGTAAACCTGTTTTTTTGCGGCCGCTTTAGGATTAACAAAATTCTGCCAACGTTTTTTCTAGGGCTACAATGCTCACATCTGCGGCGACTCGTACTGTGCCCATTTGATCCGCAACGACAAATCTTAATTCGCCATCGACTACTTTTTTGTCCATGCCCATGGCTTCGATCATATCTTCTGATTTTAGTTCTAAGCCTTCTAAGGTCACCGGCAGGTTGAGTTGCTGTAGGAGATTTTCAATGCGCTGACAGTCGACTAACGGAAAGTCACTAAACTCTACTGACAACCGGGCCGCCATGACCATGCCTATAGATACGGCTTCGCCATGTAACAACCTGCCATAGCCAAGTAGCTTTTCAATTGCATGACCGAATGTGTGTCCGTAATTAAGAATAGCTCGGCGCCCGCCTTCGCGTTCGTCTTCGCTTACAACGGCTGCTTTTACTTCGCAGGATCGGGTGATGATATGAGTGAGCGCTGACTTATCGCGTTGCACTAACGCTTGGACGTTATCTTCCATCCAGATGAAGAAATCTGCGTCGTAGATAATGCCGTACTTCACTACTTCGGCCAGACCTGCTGCGTACTCTCTATCCGGCAAAGTGCTGAGTACGGAAATATCGGCGAACACGGCTAGCGGCTGATAGAACGCACCGATCATGTTTTTACCAGCGGGATGGTTCACCGCTGTTTTGCCGCCCACGGAGGAATCTACTTGCGAGAGCAGTGTGGTGGGTATTTGAATAAAATCTACGCCGCGCTGAAAAGTCGCCGCGACAAAGCCGCACAAATCACCTACAACACCCCCACCTAAAGCGATTAAACATGTGCTGCGGTTGTGCTTCTTCGCTAAAAGAAAATCCATCACTTGAGTATAGGTGTCTAAGCTCTTATGGCTTTCACCGTCTTGCATTTGAAAGACGTCTACTTGTCTGTTGCCCAAAGCCGCAAGTACTTGCTGAAGATAGAGTGGCGCAATGGTTTCGTTGGTGATCACGGCCACTTGATTGCCCTTGATAAACGGCGCTATGCCATTTGCTAGCTTGGCTGGGTCTGAAAAACCAACGTCGCCGACAAAAATGGGGTAGCTGCGCTCGCCTAAAGACACCATGAGCTTTTGATCGGCTGAAGTTGTTGTGTTTGCTGTATTACTCATTAATTCTTTAAGGACCTTTTATATTGCCAAGTGCGAGGCTTTGTCTATTTTCGCTTTTTGATCTGACGCATAATTTGACGCACCACCGCTGTCGCATTCTGGCGATCTGTAGAAATGCGATAGTCCTCAATCTCTTGATACAGAGGTGCGCGTTTTTCCTTGAGATCTTTCAGCACCTTGCGGGGATCTGCTGATTGCAGCAATGGGCGCTTCTTGTCTTTGTGCGTGCGTGCGTAGAGTTTTTCTAAGGAACTGTCTAAGTGAAAAACCAAACCGCGACCGGCTAAGTTTTGGCGGTTGATTCCACGCAACACTGCGCCACCACCTGTGGCCATGACAATGCCCTGCATCTGAGACAGATCATCTATGACTTGCTCTTCGCGGTCACGAAAGCCTATTTCTCCTTCCACATCGAAGATCCAGGCAATTTCTGCGCCCGCGCGCTTTTCTATCTCATGATCTGAGTCATAAAACGGACGGTTTAAGGCCTCCGCCAATTGCCGGCCAACTGTGCTTTTACCCACAGCCATCAACCCGACTAAAAATATGTTTTGCTCACTCATAGACTATTAGCGCTTATGTGACCGCCCAAAGGCCCTAATTATTCTTCCAATATTAGCTGCAAAGAAAGGCATGGCGTTACGCAAAGATCCACCCTCACAGTAAAGATAGGTAAATCAGAAACTGCCCCGAGCCATTGCTTCAACTGAATGAATTGTAATCTAAAAAGATGGTCGAGGTACGCATATCCGCCTGGGCAAATTCTTCCTCGACGGTTATTGCCTAAGACTAGGTAAATCGCTTTGGGATTAGTGAGCCTTGATGCTCACTGACCGACGTTATGGCAACAGATTGGCGCCGCTCTGAGCGCTGGCACCCATGAGTGGCGCAAAGGCTCCCGCGGAGGGAGCACCCGTGGACGCAGTAGCCGCATCTAGAATGTTCGGAGTGATAAATATGAGTAACTCTTGCTTGTCCTCACGCCGCACTGTTCTTCGAAAGAGCCGGCCTAAGATGGGAATCTTAGCCAACAAGGGAGTTTTCGTTTGCGCGTTATTCCTGTCTTCCTGAAAAATTCCGCCTAATACTAAGGTTTGCCCATTATTCACCAACACCTGGGTCTGAATGGCATTGGTATTGATAGAAGGAATACCGTCATAGATTTGCCCTACGGTATCTTGCTTCACATTGAGCTGCATAATGATGCGCTGATCTGGGGTTATCTGGGGTACTACCCGCAAGCTCAATACTGCATCTTTGAACGAGGTGGAGGTTGCACCACTGCTACTGGCCTCTTGAAATGGAATTTCAACACCCGACTCGATAAGGGCTGGCGACTTATCCGTTGTCACAATACGCGGACGCGCTAAAACCTCGGCGTGGCCTTCGGCGGCCAAAGCTGACAACTCCACGTCGATGGCATAATTGGCCCGGGACAACCCTAAAGAAAAGGTTGTGCTGCCGGCCTGAACAACCGGCAAAGATAAACCCGCTGCAACGGCAATGTTCGATGGAATTATAGGCAACTGTGCGGTGTTGGCGTTACTAGCGGGTTCCGACGCCTGTTTGTAAGCACCCCAACTAATACCCAGCTGTTCGCTAAATGTCTTATTCGCTATCACAATACGCGCTTCAATTGCCACCTGCTGCAGCGGAATATCTAGCTTCTCAATGACCTCCGAAATGGCCTCCAACCTAGGGGCAATGTCCACAACAATGAGTGAGTTCGTACGTTCATCTACCACCCCATGGCCACGCTTAGAAAGTATGCTGTTTTTGCCGAGATTAATCAGCGCCAGCATTCCTTTTGCGTCGCCATAGCGAACTCTGAATAATTGAGTTTCAAGGGGCGCTAGAGTTTCTACACCGCGAGCATTGGCCAGATCAGATTTTTCTTGAGCCACCACCTCGCTCTTAGGCGCTACGATCATTACGTTGTTGTAGCGACGTTGTGCCAAATTTTTGACCCTTAAGATGGTTTCTAATGCATCATCCCAAGAAATATTTTTCAGCCGTAACGACAGGTTACCGGTAACGCTTTCGCTCACCACAAGATTAATGTCGCGCAGATCTGCTAACAGCTGTAGAACACGGCGCACCTCAATATCTTGAAAATCTAAAGTCAGCGGCTGGGCACTTTGAACAGTATGTTCGGTTTCGCTAAGCCCCAACACTGAAACGCGTTGGTTTGAAGCAGGAGAATTTTGCTGAATTAGCCTACGGGCATTTCGCTCGGAGGCCCCCGTCACATTAGCCAACTCACGCGCACCACTAGACACCTGAGTCCAAGAATTGTTAGGTGTCAGGACTAGCACTATGAAGAACAACCAGAAAAGGGCCTTGCCGAGAAGTTCTTCAGGCAGCAAAGGCGTAATGTGCTGAGCTGTCTTCATAAGCCGCTCTTTAGTTTCATCATTTAGTTGCTCTGTCATTGGCGTTTTTGCGCGCCCTTGTATGCCCCTTTGTATTAGCCTTTGTATTCGCCTTTGTATGCAGCTTTGTAATTGCCCTTGGGTAATCAGCCGTAGGCCGCAATTGCAGGCGGACCAAACCAGTATCGTCTTTCCCAAATTGAGATTTTGAGATTTGAACTTTGGCAACGGACGAGGCCCTGCCCAAGGATAAATCTCTGGGTTTAGAGACAGAATTTTCTGCGGTCAATGCAAGTGTGCCGGCTTCCACCTTAAGCACTCTAAGCCTTGCAGGTGTGACGACGTCACCAACTTTTAGCATATGAATTTTATTGTCTGGGGCTTTCACTAGTGCGAGAGCGGCACCTACTTGAGCAATGGTGCCAACAAGTACTAAGTCGGTAATTTGCCAATGTGATAGTCGAGCGCGTGGCAATTGAGCTGTCCACTCTCCTTGGCCCCCAGTGAGCCGAAGGGGTTCTTCTAGTGCGGCATAGGCAAAAGGGTTGCGCAGGCCTGGATCTGCCAAAACTGGGGGGACTTCAGCCTGTGCAGAAACGCTCAAAGAACTGAAAGCAAAAACATTCGCTAAAACCGTCTTATTTCCTCGAAAAGTCAGCACTAATGTTGGCCAATTGCCTGATCGTTTACTTCGCTCTGGGATTTAGCCAGCATTTCGCCGGCAACTTCACCGTGGAAAAAGTGCAACTTCAGCCGCAAACGAGCATTAAGCAGAGGGCTTTTTTCATCTCCGGTAATTGCAATTTCTTCTATTACAGCAACATAGGATGATTGCGCAATGCGCAGCAAAAATTCCAAAAGTTGGTAGTACTCAGCGTATAGAACCAAGTCAAACTTTTGTGTCAAAAACTGGTTTGATGTAGAAGCAGTCTCTTCTGCGTCACTCGCGTCAAATTTTGACAGTCTGGACGCTTGGGTTGCTATAGGTTTGATGCTCTTAATCTGCAGGGCCAAGGCGTCGGACAAAACACCCAAGTACGTCAATGTTAGGGCAACCTCATTCTGACGCGGAAATTGAGCAAGATTATTTTCGTAAACCACCACTTCGCTGGCAAGCTGCACCGCCCTTCTCTGAGCGGCATTTACACTATTGGCTAATTGCTGCTCTAACCGTTGTAACTCAGATATAGGTGCCCGCTCGGCAGCTTGTGTAACGGCTTTATGCAGCAATACCGGATAGGCGGAAAGACAGGCGAGCAGAATAGACAAAAACCAGATGAGTACTCTTGTTCGAATTGATAACAGAGCAATGCGATTGGGAAAGTCCGTTAGGTAATGGGGGGCATTAGCATACTCACCGATATTCATATGGAACCCAAACCCGATGCGCCTAAGTCTTCGCCATAGATACGAAATCGCACTGGATTTGCCTGCGTTGGTGATAATGGCCTAATTTTCGCAGAACCCTTTTTTTCATCGCGACGCTCAGTACTGAGCAACTGCAGGGGGAATTTTCCGCCCGCAGCGTAAACATTACTCATCAGCTGGGCCACCACTTGATGGGAATCTGCTATGCCAGTTACGATTAATCCATCAGTACTGAAATTGACCTCTATATAGCGAGCTCTAGCGGGCATTGCCTGAGCCAGTGTGAGCAAAACCTCATAGCCTCCTTTCCGGGAATCTAACAAAGTTTGCAACGTGCCAACACCAGCTAAAATCTTAATGTTAGCTTGCGCACTGTCAGTGAACCCTTGCAGGGAGAATTGGTAATTCGCTATATTTTCTTTTAGGCCTAAGCGTTGAACCGATTGTTGGTTAACGCTTTGCTGCATACGCACACCAGCGACAGCGAACAGAATCCAGATCATTACCCACCCCATAACGAGCCAAACTAGAAACAGCCGACTAGCCCGTTGCCGTTGATGTTTACGCCCGGGTGCTAGATTGATTTCAAGCACTGGCACAATCACTCTGGGCGAGGTTCGCTGCCAGTTCAGCCCGCGTAGCGAAAGCAAAGTACTCCGGAAGATCTTCAGCCAAACCCAAAGCCAAACCCAACGCAACCAACCAGTCCACATGGTTAGACTGACCTGATATCACCCCAGCGGCACCACGGGACAACATTGGAAGCTGGGATAACAACTGAGGGGTAAAGGCGTGTAGGCCAATATCTAAGGAGCCAATCACTTCTTTGACAGTAGTGCTCAGCAACTCACCATGACCAGATACAACAATGTCCTGCAGGTCGGCTCCGGCCCAGCCAATGCAGGCGTTTAAATAAGATTGCAGGGCATCGCTGGTTAAATCAGTGTGGCCTTCTAACCTTTGCTGATGCTCTATCAACAGTACTGAAGCAAGGTCATTTTCCAGACTTATCCAGATCCATATTCGTCGCACCAGGCGTCTTGCTAATATTTGATCTATATAGCCAATGGCCCTGAGTGCGGCATTGATACTCGGCTCTAGCACCTGCAAACGCAGATGCAAATTCTTCAGCAACTGTTCGCGCGAATTAATGTCACCACGACGACAGGCCACCATTACCAATTCTTCTTTCAGTTCATCTTTCAGTTCATCTTTCAGTTCAGGCTGGCCCTGACTGCCACCGACTGGGCTATCGGCGGGAGTAATGCCCGGATCAATCAGATACATCAAGAAAGCCTGATTTATGGGTATTGGTAAGGTTAGATCTTGTTCGCTTATCAATTGCTGAGTCAACACAAGTGCCTGATGGTCTTGCAGCACCATGGTTTGTTGGTTTTGAGGAAGAGGGTCAAACTGATCCTGCCAATTAGCCCCAAAGTAAGTGGCCACTGGGCCCAGTGGCAATTGAAAGACTAAATGTGGCTCTATCGATAAGGACACTTCTTTCAGCCCACCGTTTGCTTTCTGAATAGCCACGGCAAGAGCCTTAGCCAACTCTTCTTGCTGGCGAATTTCACCATTGAGCGCACCCCTGGAGGCATGGGATCTATGCACTAAGGACTCGATGCGCCAAAACCCAGCTGAGCTGACCTTTGTTCTGGGCAAATGCTTCAGGCGGAGCGGATGATGCCCCAGCAACTTTAAGTAACCGTTATTCAGACCATTTCTACATGTCCAAGCGCTTCGGTACAGAGCGTATAAAACCGTCCAGTAGAGGAATGGCGAATTGCGTCGCCAAACTAACTCCACGAGCTTTATGCCTTGGGACGTAACATCAATACTCACTCTTGCCCGAGGCGACATAAGCTTACGTAACCTGAACAAGGGATTCACAAAACTGATCTATTGGAACTGGGCATTGCTATTTAACTCCGCTACTTTTAGCGACACTATTTTTGACTCCACTACTCTTTTAAATTATCGGCTCCTTTTAATTAGCAGCTCTTTTTAGTTAACGGCTCTTTTGCTTAACTAGTCTTTTACTTAACTGTTCTTCTGCTTAACTACTCCTTTAGCTATTAGAAGATTTTAAGGCGTTTATTAGCTACTCCTTTAAATAGCTACTCCTTTCAATAACTACTCTTCTGATTAACTAAAAGTGGTCCGCCACTAATAGTCCACTGCCAATCGACGGCCAATCGACGGCCAGTAGCTCAGGGTTTTTATTCTCGATGATCGAGTGCAAAACTCACATCGAGAAGGCTCACAGTTCTGTGCGCCTTAGCCTGTATGCAATTGAGTTTCAGGCCGTAGATGTGTCGGCATTACGCCGCTTCTACCAAACACCTTAAACACAAACGCTGAGTACACACTTTAGATACACAACTCAGGCACCCTTTTTGACTGAAACCTTAGGGTATAACCTGCTCATAAAGGGCATTTGCATTGCTTAGGGTCTGCCTTAATCACCTACCATTTAGACAAAGAATAGTTCGCCACTGTTGCTACCTGCCTAGGGTTGGTTATGATTGATCAGCTCTGCGAAAAACCTTATCGAATATCATCATGGCAACGTCTCCTCGGCCCAGCCGAAAGCGCAAATTTCTTTTATTTCTCATCAATTTGGGTGTGAGTTCGCTGTGCGCGGTAGGTATTGGCTTGGCCGGTATTTATATTTATTTGGACCCGCAAATCCCCAAAGCGGAAACCTTCCGCAATGTAGAATTCCAAACCCCGTTACGGATTTACGCTAATGGTGGCGAGCTAATTGGCGAATTTGGCGAGCGTAGGCTAATACCTATTTCTATAGAAGATGTGCCTAAGCACTTTATCAACGCTATTTTGGACACTGAAGACAAGCGCTTCTATGAGCATAACGGCATAGACTATATTTCGTTGACTAACGATATTTTCCAGCTTATTGGCGGCATCATCGCACCCTCAGGCGCTAAGGCTGGCGGTGCTAGCACCATTACCATGCAGCTTGCGCGCAACGTGTCTTTTACTCTTGAACGCAAATTTCTAAGAAAGTTCAAAGAAATGCTTTTGGCTCTTAAAATTGAGCAAGAATTGAGCAAGGACGAAATTCTGGAGCTGTACATCAACATTGTGCCCTTCGGCAAAAGAGCCTATGGCGCAGAAGCCGCTGCACTGACCTACTATGGCCAATCGCTCAAAGACCTGAAGTTGGAACAACTGGCTATGCTTGCCGGTATTCCGCAACGACCCGAAGCGGGCAACCCCATTAACGGTCCCACCTGGGCACTACGCCGACGCAACCAGGTACTGGGGCGAATGCTCAATCAAAACTCGATCACTCGAGCCGAATACGACCAAGCGACAGCAACGCCACTGAGTGCCCAGGTTTATGCGCGGACCTTGGACCTAGCCAGCCCCTACGCCGCAGAGTGGGCACGTCAGCAAGTAACTGGGAAATTCCCGGACCTATATACCGGCGGCTACGAAATTTATACGACACTAGATGTCGGCATGCAGTCAGCAGCGGTTGCAGCAATGCGCAACGGATTAGAAAAATACGACCGTGGTCATGGCTATCGTGGCGCGGAAGCCGTTGCTTCCCAAGAGGTGATGAATTTGATCGCAGCGGAATTTCCGCCAGAGCAAGAACTGGCTCAAGCGCCAGTAACCGGTGATATTCCAGGCGAGCTTAACCAACCCATTAAGCAAGAAATTAGCGAAGAAATTTTGGCTCCGCTTGGCGACCTACAAATTTTCGCCGACATGGTGCCAGCAATTGTCACCAAAGTAGGCGCCCAAGAAGCCATAGCTTATACGTTGGATGGACAAGCTCATGCCATTACGCGACTGAATACGTTATGGGCCAGGGCCTATGTGGACGTCGACCGCCGAGGGCCACCACTGACTTCCATAGGTGAAGTTGTTGCCGTGGGCGATATTATCCGTTTACAGAAGCGCGTTTTAGACACAAACCTTGAGGAGTCTTGGCAACTGGCGCAGCTGCCAGAAATACAGGGTGCGTTGGTATCACTAGATCCGGAAAGCGGCTATGTGAAAGCCATGGTTGGTGGTTACGACTTTTACCGCAATCAATACAACTACGCATTGCAGTCAAGCCGCCAGCCGGGTTCTGGCTTCAAGCCATTCTTGTATTCAACGGCAATCGCCAACGGCGTAACCCCAGCCGACATATTTCTTGATGCACCACTGGTTTTTGACGACAAAAATTTAGAATCTCAATATCGACCGGACAACGACAACAACCGTTACAACGGCCCAACACGTTTGCGCGAGGCGCTGTACCGGTCCATTAACTTGGTCTCCATGCGGGTACTCTTGCGCGTGGGCGCGAGCAAAGTGATTAATCATGTAAAGCGTTTTGGCTTCGATACCAGCACCTTCCCGCGCAACACCCAGCTTGCAATAGGCGGTGGCACAATGACTGTAGCGCCCTTAGATATGGCCAAAGCATACGCTGTGCTGGCCAACGGCGGCTATCTGGTGGAAGCGCAAATTATTGATCGTATTGTGAATCAAAATGGCCAGGTGGTATTCGTCAATCAATCACCAAAGGTTTGCCGTAACTGTGCAGTAGATGAAGAACCCGTAGCCAACACCGCCGCAACAAGGCGCCGATCTCTTGCTGCTGACCCAACCGACTGGCTGATGAATAACAACTCTATTGAAGACCTTGTACAGGCCATCAGCCAGACCTCAACCAAGCCAAAATATGCGCCGCGTGTATTAGACGAGCGTAACGCTTTTATCATGCAGTCCATGCTTAGAGATGTCGTGAAAAGAGGTACTGGGCGCCGGGCCCTTGTACTCGAACGCGGCGACCTTGCCGGCAAAACTGGCACCACCAACGACGCCGCTGACACTTGGTTTAATGGTTTTAACAGCAGCCTAGTAGCCAGCGTATGGGTCGGTTTTAGCGATCAAAATCCGTTAGGCAGCAATGCCTACGGTTCAAATGTGCCGCTGCCCATCTGGATAGACTTTATGCGCGAAGCATTGGTGGATATACCCGAGCTTTTACCCAGCCAACCTGCTGGCATAGTGACGCTAAAGGTTGATCCCAAAACAGGCGAGGCCGTGTCGCCATCGAACCCTCAAGGCATTTCCGAGATATTTCTCGCCGAGACCGCGCCCACTGTAGAAGAAGGCAACAACCAAGGCAGCGGCGAGCAAGAAAGCATTCGGGCAGTAGATTTGTTCTAGGTAAGTTGGGTCGGATTAGTGCGCGATGGCACGCTCCAATTACTGAATAACCTTAATAAGGTCTCCGGCTCTTGGCTCACCTCTGGGGTGGTGACCATTAATCACTCGCAAAGTTTCCTCCCCATCTACTTTGATAGACATTTTGGCAGCAAGCTTTGCATAGGTGTCGCCGGGACGGGCTTCTACTAAAGCAATACTCTGCTTATTAATCAGACGCAGATCATCTGCGGACATAGCACGAAACGACATCACCATATCTTTAAAGAGTTTTTCAAAGGCAACAGGATCGCCCTTGTCCTTAAGTTCTCCATTAAATACGTAAACCCCATTTTCCTTATACAACACCGCAATCTTGCGCAGCTTCGGCGTCTCACCCGGCACTTTTATAGAGGCCAAATAACCAGCATAGGGACCCGCCTGAATTTCTTCGCCATTCTCTAAATCATCACGGCGCAGAGTTTTGGTCAAATATTCTTCAGGGGTTTGAGGTTCAGCAGGCAGCGCGGTTCGCCTAGCGGACATGTTGCCCTCGCCATTTGGCTCGTTGCCAAAGACTTCCGAGGACGTAGCCTGAACATTCCAGCCTTCTGGAAAAGCAATTTTAAGCCTCAGTGCGCCGTGGTAATAAACACCTTCGTGAACAACACCTGTGGCAGATTCATCACCAAAGCGCAGCCCCGCCAACATTGCATAGTATTCACGTTCAGGTTCCGGCAAATCTACCAGCTGCAAATGCTGAGACTGCTCAACCAATTCATTGAGGCGTTTATTGTGGGCCGGGTGACTACCCAGCAAACCATGGTAAATGGTGGGTGCGTTTTTTACCGAGCGCTGAAAATCGTCGTGATCGCGCAACTGTTGAATACTTGCCAATAACGCCCGAGGGTCATATCCAGCGCGCAAAATAAGGTCGGTGCCTATCTCATCGGCCTCTAACTCGTGCTCACGACGATAACCCGCCAACGCCGTTGCGCTAATGGTATTGGCCAAACCATAAGTTGCGCTAGAACCTGTAGCAAAGGTACCCAAGAAACCTAGGATTTTGCCCAAGCGACCTCTGTTTACAGTGCGCTTAGTATGAGCACCAACCACGTGACCAATTTCATGACCAAGCACCGCAGCCAACTCATCTTCATTATTAAAGAAAGCCAAAATACCGCGAGTGACAAAAATGTATCCGTCTGCTGTAGCCCACGCATTAACAATAGGCTGATCCACCACCACAAAGGTATAAGTCCGTCCTGCATGGGGCGAAACCGAAAGTAAACGCTCACCAATCTCGGTGACATATGCCTGCCACTCATCATCTGGATAAATAACCCCCTTCTCGACAAACTCGTTATATATCTCAGCGCCGACGCCAGCATGGACGGGCGCGGGGAAGGCAGCAAAAGACAATAACGCCAGAGTTACAAGGCAACTTAAAACGCGATTTGCATAACTAGAGGCAGAAAGATGTTTGATCATTTAACAGTGCTCAAAATTAGACAGCAAAGTAGGCAAAACTCAAAAACGCACAGACCGTAAGGATATACAGACTAAATCAGGAAAGGGAGGCGCAAAGGCATCAATTACCATTTTCGGCGACAGGAGGTTTTAAACAGTGGAGCAAAACGTATAGAAGCCATAGGTATTGCAGTAGCGCGCACCAAAAATGAACAAAAAAAGTTGGCGCAACATGGCATCATTGATGATCGACAAAATCTAACTAATGCAGGAGGAATCCGCATTGGTAGCAGCATTCAGGTGAAACTCTTTGCAGTAAGGGTTCAAAAGAGCTGTGCACGCTGAGGAAGACTAAAAAATATTAGCGGTGAATTTATTGTTCCAAACCAGCCACCTAATTCTAGCCATTTAGATCTAGCCATTTAAATCTAGCCATCTAACTCTAGATTGATGATGCAATATTTGGAAAATCACAAATCAAAGACAGTGCCGATACTTAGATACCAAGATGCAAAAAAATCTATTGTATGGCTGTGTAAAACATTTGGTTTTGAGGTATTTTTAGAGGTGGCTGGCAAAAATGAAGCGGTAGAACATGCTCGTTTAGTTCTAGGTGACAGCATGGTAATGATTGCTTCTTTTGGTCGTGATGGCGATTTTGAAAATAGCTTTGTATCACCAGTAGAAGTTGGCGGTGTTACGCAGTGCACTTCGATCTATGTCGAGGATCCAGAGAACATCTATAAAATGGTCATTGAGGCTGGTGCCGAAATAATTGATAAGCTCGCTGAGTTTCAGTTTGGTGGTAGGACATTCAGCTGCAAAGACATTGAATCTAACGTATGGATCTTTACTAGCCATAATCCATGGGGGAAATTTTGGTAAGCGTACCTAACAAACTGCTCGATCTGACTTCCACTGCGTTGCTCGTCTTGTACGCCTCGCCACCCTCGCCACCCTCGCACAAAAACAATCAAACGCGTTCCGCCAGCATAGCTGGGGGTTAGGCATCCGTGGTGCGAATTGAGATACGAGATGAACGTCCCGCTGACTACTCCAAGGTTGATGATCTTATTCGGGCCGCATTTAATGGCGATGCCCAGGCGCAAATAGTAACTGCGCTACGCGAATCTGATGAGCGTTATATTTCGCTAGTAGCTGAACAAGATGGCTTGCTCGTTGGACATATATTCTTCTCGCCGATTGAATTCGAAGAAGGCTTTAACCACCAAAGTTGCCAATTGTCACCGATTTCTGTTTCACCTACCGAGCAAGGAAAGGGAATAGGTGGCGAGTTGATAAGCGCTGGCCTAGAGCGATGCAAAATTAATGGTTGGAACTCAGTTTTTCTGTTAGGTAATCCTGCCTATTATTCTCGTTTCGGTTTCATGTTCGCTAGTGAAATCGGACTACACTGCAATGGTTCGCTCGATCCATATTTACAATACGTCGAACTAGAATCAGGAGTACTGAATGACTGTCACGGTCTTATATCATTTCATTCTGCATTTAATCCGCCAGATACCTAACACTCAGCTGAAGTCTCTTCGATTCATCGCTGGACGCGCTAACACAGCGTATGCCCCACTGATGGACTGCCTCGACTAAATGGCCTTTCGAGCTTTATTAAAATCGAACGGTTCTGCCATAGTCTATTCGCCACACAGCGTTAGACTGCAAATCGGAGAATTGCTACAGAATTTCTAAAGGTCGGAAAAAACAGAGTATTACTAGGTGCCCCACCAGAACGGTGAGGCGAACAGACTATCTGGCACAAATCAGAAGGCCCAGATAATGGGCCTAGAAAAGTGGTCTAGCTACCGCCGCTGCTTCTTTTAGCGAATCGCTGACGGTACTTCTCTACACGACCACCAGTGTCTAAGATCTTCTGCTTACCGGTGTAGAAAGGGTGGCAGCTTGAGCAAACATCCAAGTGGAGGTCTTCTTTAAGCGTAGTGCCAATTTGGAGTTCAGCGCCGCAACTACAAGTTGCCTTCACGATGTTGTACTCAGGATGTATTTCAGGCTTCATAGCGGCTAACCGTCATCAAAATTTTAAGGTCGCAGAGTTTAACAGAAGCCGACTCATTGGCAACCTCGCGTTGGGATAATATAAATACTAAGTAGCCGCGCCCCTCCCAAACTTTACCTTCTTTTCCTCACCCAATAACCCCCAATCTCGCAATCTTTCTTCCCCGGGCTTCGCACTTGGCTCAACTCTCCGTAGAATGCCCTATGAATCAGGCAAATCGAATTATCCAAGTAGCTGTTCCGCGCCCATTGCACGCGGTCTATGACTACAGTGTGCCTGAGGATATGCCCATTCCTAACGTAGGTGCTCGCCTGAGCGTGCCTTTTGGTCGCACTCAGACCATTGGTGTTTGCGTTAATGTTGACGTCACCAGTCCACATAAAAGCCCTAAGCCGATTACCGCAATAATCGACGATGACGCAGCTATTACCGGTGAGCTACTGGACTTGGCCCATTGGATGAGTACCTATTATCACCACCCTCTGGGTGAGGTGTTGGCAACCATTTTGCCCAACGCTGCGCGCAAAGGTCTGCCCTTCGTTTTGGAGGAAGAGGACTTTTGGCACTTGCTTCAAGCTCAATACACCAATGCTCGCGCACCAAAGCAAACTGCTCTTGTTGAATATATGAACCAGCAATTGCTGGAATACCCGGTAATTTCGGGTAAGGCGTTGGTTGAGGCTGGTTTTAGTCGCGCCATGATCAACAAGCTGGCGGAGTTAGAAGTTATAAGCCGTGTTTCTGCGGCGACCCGGCGCGAACTTGCCGCGAAAGCACCGGCCTTGGACGCCAGTGCTGAGCAAATTGCTGCCATCGACGCCATTGAGGCAGCGGCTGGGCGCTTTGAGGTTTTACTTTTAGAAGGTGTTACCGGCAGCGGTAAAACGGAAGTGTACTTACAAAGTATGGCGCCGGTGTTGGCTCGGGGCGGTCAGGTGATGGTGCTTGTGCCTGAGATTGCGCTTACGCCGCAAACCTTGGCGCGTTTTGAGAAACGCTTTGGCCAAGTGGGTATGCTGCATTCGGCGTTAACCGACAAGCAGCGCTTGCAGACTTGGCTGCGTTGCCGGGATGGCGAGCTGAATATTTTGATCGGTACGCGCTCTGCCGTGTTCACGCCCTTTAAACAATTGGACCTTATTATTGTTGATGAGGAACACGACAGCTCTTATAAGCAGCAAGAGGGTTTACGTTACTCGGCTAGGGATCTTACCGCCAAGCGCGCCCATAGCCTTGGCATTCCCCTGGTGCTGGGCTCTGCCACGCCATCGCTAGAATCTCTATATAACGTAGCACGCAAGCGTTACACCTTGCTCAAGTTACCCCACCGAGCCGGCGGCGCCAGCATGCCTTCCTATCATTTGATCGACTTGCGCGGCCAAAAACTCCAGGACGGTTTTTCTAGAACTTTAATCGATGTGATTCGTCATCACTTGACCGCGAAAGGTCAGGTGCTGATTTATCTGAATCGTCGCGGCTTTGCGCCCACCCTGCTGTGCCAGTCCTGTGGCTGGCAATGTCATTGCTCAGATTGCGATGCCAAGCTCACTCTGCACCGCTCGCCTGCGCAAATGATTTGCCATCACTGCATGCTTAAGTTCCAAATTCCTGAACTCTGCGAACACTGCGGGCAGCCGGGTCTTTTACCTGTGGGTCTTGGCACCCAGCGCGCAGAAGATGCCGTGGAGGCATTGTTTCCGGAAGTGCCCATTTATCGGGTCGACCGCGATACCACTCGTACCAATCGGCAATTGGGGGAGCAGTTGGACAAAATCAACGAGGGTTCTTCCTGCATTATGGTGGGCACGCAAATGCTTGCCAAAGGCCACCACTTTCCGTCGGTGACTCTAGTAGTGGTGCTGAATGCCGACAGTGGTTTTTTAAGCCCAGATTTTCGCGCGCCGGAGCGCACCGCTCAGTTGGTTGTTCAGGTCGCTGGCCGAGCTGGAAGGGCCGAACGTCCGGGTGAGGTTTGGATTCAGTCCTATCAGCCAGACAACCCAATGCTCACTAGACTAATTGAGGAAGGCTACGACGGTTTCGCTCAGGAAGAGCTGAAAACCCGAGAGGGCGCGGGCCTACCGCCCATTTTACCCATGGCCATGCTTCGGGCGGAAGCAGAAGATGGTCGTATTGCCCTAGATTTTCTGCAAACCTGCAAAAACACCTTCACTGGCATGGGGCAAAAACAGGTGGAAGTTATGGGCCCAATACCTGCGCCCATGGCACGTATTGCCAACAGATTTCGCTACCAATTAATGCTCATTGCGCCCAGCCGTAGCCAACTGCACCAACTATTACATGGTCTTGGCAGACCCAAGGTGCCGGCTCAGTTGCGGTGGTCTATTGACGTTGATCCCTACGACGCGTTGTAAGCCAGCTTGCTCAATTTCATTCGTCACTTTCAGTTATCCCTGTTCGCCTCTGGGTGCCGCGGCCTGTATCATTATTGGTTACAGCTGCATCCCTAACTTGTACCTTACAAATACCTAACTACTACCTAGCTAATACCAATGACAAAAGATTTCGCCGAACGCAACAATCCACGCAAACGCAAACCCGCGGCTCGCAAACCGGCGAAACGGCGCACGCCTACAAAAAGCAAATTGACTTTTCACGCGCCGAGCTTTTCTTCTGGCGCCTTGGTGGGTGCGGTTGTCGTATTAGTTGCAGCATATGCCCCGGAAATGATCGGTACGTCGACACCTACGCCCAACAATGCGGTAGCGACAAAAGAAACAGCGACAATTAGCTTTGAATTTCCTCACATATTGAAAAACAACGAAGTGGCGGCTAATCCTGACACCTACTCGGCGCCACCGGTAAGTACGGATAAGGCAAAGGTTTATAGAATTCAGGTGGCATCATTTAGAAAGGAAGATGACGCTAATATGTTAAGAGCAAAGTTATTGCTCACGGACCTGCCGAGTACAATTGAAGCATCGGAAATATCTGGCGAAACCTGGTACCGGGTGGTGGTTGGTCCGTTCACTAAAGAGGTCGATGCTGACCGCGCAATGACCCGCCTACGACAACAAAATTTTTCCGCAATACGGCTTAACTAATTTTGCCTTTAGACATAATACTTTGCAGCCGGGCAGCCGGGCAGCCTTGGCAATTGAATTGTCCGTCCTGCAACCCCACTATTATATAGCTCCTAACTTGATCTAATCTGAGAACCATCAATGCAAGAATTTCATGGTACGACCATTTTAAGCGTACGTAACGACAACCAAGTCTGCGTTGGCGGCGACGGCCAAGTGTCATTGGGCGATACCGTGATGAAAGGCAACGCCATTAAAGTGCGTAAACTCTATCAAGAACGCGTCATTGCTGGTTTTGCCGGCAGTACCGCTGACGCCTTTACGCTGTTTGAGCGCTTTGAAGCAGCGCTAGAAAAATATCACGGACAGCTTGCTCGAGCTGCCGTTGAATTAGCTAAAGAATGGCGCACAGATCGTGCTCTGCGCAAACTTGAAGCCATGCTCATTGTGGCTGACACCACAGCGACCTTGTTAATCAGTGGTAACGGCGACGTAATCGAACCCGAAGCTGGCATTTTGGCCATTGGTTCTGGCGGCAACTTCGCGCGGGCAGCGGCCATTGCCTTGGCTGAAAATACCCAACTGCCTCCAGCAGAGGTTGTAGAAAAAGCGTTGGGCATCGCTGGCGATATTTGTATTTATACCAACCACTCTTTCACCATCGAGACGCTTAGCATTAGCCAAGCTGCCGATTAAGGCCTGTAACTATGAACAACCTGCAACAACTGACACCGGCCGAGATTGTCGATGAGCTTGATCGCCATATTATTGGCCAAAGTGAGGCCAAGCGTGCTGTAGCCATTGCTCTACGCAATCGCTGGCGACGACTACAACTGACAGCAGACCTGCGCGATGAGGTCAGCCCGAAGAACATTTTGATGATTGGCCCCACCGGCGTGGGCAAAACCGAAATAGCTCGCCGTTTGGCCAAACTGGCCAATGCACCCTTTATTAAGATAGAGGCTACCAAGTTCACGGAAGTGGGCTATGTCGGGCGCGACGTGGAATCTATCATTCGCGACCTTATGGAAACTTCCATTAACATGTTGCGCGAGGAGCAGATGCAGGCGGTACAAACCTCTGCGGAGGATCGTGCCGAAGATCGCATTTTAGATATTTTGCTACCAGAGCCACGCAGTGAAGGCGAGGACAAGCCCGCCAGTGGTGAATCTAGCACTAGGCAAATGTTCCGTAAAAAACTCCGTCAAGGCGAGTTGGACGACAAAGAAATTGATATAGATCTTGAGCAGGTGAACATTGGTGTAGAAATCATGACCCCACCGGGCATGGAAGAAATGACCAGCCAATTGCAAAACATGTTCAGCAACATGGGTCAGGGCAAAAAAAGTAGCCAGCGCCTGACTATAAAGGAGGCTTTGAAGAAGGTCCGCGAGGAAGAAGCCGCCAAGCTGGTCAACGAAGACGAGATAAAGAGTCAGGCAGTAACTGCTGTGGAACAAACGGGCATCGTCTTTATTGATGAGCTAGATAAAGTGGCAAAACGCTCGGAGACCCCCGGGGCAGATGTGTCTAGAGAAGGCGTGCAAAGAGATCTACTGCCGTTGATTGAGGGCTGTACTGTCTCCACCAAATACGGCGTCATCAAAACCGACCATATTTTGTTTATTGCCTCTGGAGCATTTCATCTGGCCAAGCCTTCTGATCTGATTCCAGAGTTACAAGGCAGATTGCCTATCAGGGTAGAGCTGAGCGCTTTAACCCCGGAAGATTTTGAACGCATACTGACTGAACCTAAGGCTAGCCTCACTGAGCAATACCAAGCGTTAATGGCCATAGAGGGCGTGGAGCTTGAGTTTGCTAAAGAAGGCATAGCGCGCATTGCCCAGCTCGCTTGGCAGGTTAACGAAGGCACCGAAAACATTGGCGCTCGCCGCCTGCACACGGTTTTGGAACGACTGCTGGAAGAACTTTCTTTTTCTGCCAACAACCTAGCGGATACTAAAATCAACATTGACGAAGCTTATGTAAATGAGCATTTGGCTAATTTGGTCAGTAACACCGACCTATCCCGGTTTATTCTTTAGAGGCTGTGATGCAAGCACCAACACATATCACTTATCATAAAATTGCTCACGTACTAGAAATTCGCTGGGAGGATGTAACCTTTAATCTGCCCGCAGAGTTGTTGCGCGTTTACTCGCCCTCTGCTGAAGTGCGCGGGCACTCTAGTGAAGAACGAAAGTTACAAACTGGCAAAAAGAATGTCGGCATTAAGCAAATTGAAGCCGTCGGTAATTATGCGATTCGTATTACCTTTGACGATGGTCACGACACCGGCATATTTGCTTGGTCTTATCTGCAAGAGATCGGCACCAACCAAGATACCTTTTGGCAAGATTACTTAACCGACCTAAAGCAGGCCAATGCATCAAGATTACCAAATATACCGGTCAATCAATGGTCGCCAAAAAGCTGACCGTTACGTATGGTCTGCTGACCCTAGTGATGATACGGGCTAACTGGTTCTGAAAAAGTCCTTAAACAGAATCGAAAAGTGTTAAACAAACAAAGATAAAGCCAGCATATGTCTGATGTAAAAGAGAGCCCAGAAGTAACAAACCACGCTGAAGAAGTTAACTTCGGTTATCAAAAGGTTTCTCCCGCAGAGAAAACCAAGCGCGTGGGCGAGGTGTTTAAAGCCGTCGCAGACCGTTACGACGTTATGAACGATCTTATGTCCTTTGGCACCCACCGCATTTTCAAGCGCATGGTGCTACAAATGTCAGGCGCTCGAGCAGGCCATAACATATTGGACTTGGCCGGCGGCACCGGTGACATGGCGGCTTTGTTTGCACCAGTTGTCGGTGAAACTGGGCGGGTGATATTAACCGACCTCAACGAGCCGATGATGCGCGTGGGTCGTAACAGGCTTATTGATGAAGGCCTCTCTCAAGTGCAATTTTGTCGCGCCCCTGCAGAAGCATTGCCCTTTGCAGACAACACCTTCAATTGTGCTTGTATCAGCTTTGGTATTAGAAACTTCACTGACAAAGACCAAGCGTTGAGCGAATTACTACGCGTACTCAAACCGGGCGCGCCGCTATTGGTATTAGAGTTTTCCAAACCAGAAGGTCCGCTATTAGAATCTGCTTACAAAGTTTTTCAAACTCTTTGGCCGCCGGTTGGCAAATTTTTTGTCGGCGATGCCCAGCCCTATCAATACTTAGTAGATTCAATTCGCGTACACCCAGACCAAAAAGCATTGAAGCAAATGTTTGAAGATGCCGGGTTTGAAGAAGCCCAATACCACAACTTAGTAGGCGGCGTGGCGGCAATCCACCGCGGCGTTAAACCTTTGGCTGCTGACTAAATTATTAACATGGCTTTTCCAAGCAGCGACATCCTCGACAAATTTTTGGCAGATTTTGTCAATGCTATCTGCCGCCAAGCGGCTGATTTAGACCCCGGTCTGCAAAGAAAGATGGCGCCCATCGCAGGGCAAGTCATTGAGATTAGATGCACAAACCCAGAAAAAATTTGGCACCTAACCTTGGGTGAAAAAAGCATTGAACTGCATAACGGCCCGGCGACTAGTCCAAACGTAGCCATCCAAGGCAGCGCGCCAGCTTTGTTCAAAGCTATGGGCGGCAGCTCTTCCGAAATTCAGATTGATGGCGACGAAACGCTGCTGTTAGAAGTGAGCGAGCTGGTAAAAAACTTCTACCCGGATTTGGTCACGCCGTTGGCAGCGGTGCTAGGAGACAAACCAGCAAACAAAGTGGCCGCGGCTTTTGAGATGGGCTTTGCAGCCCTCTCTAGCTTTGCCTCGGGCCTGGGTGAAGATATTGCACATAATGCCAGCGCCAAAATAGTTGAGCGGTTCACCACCACGGAAGCGTTCGCTCACCACCTTGCAGAACTAGACGCGCTGCGCTTACGTGTAGATCGATTAAGTGCAAAAATTTCTCAGCAAGAACGCAGTGCAACGGACAACTCCAACCAATGACCCGTGAGGATTGGCTACAACTGCTAAAACTTGTCGGCACTTGCTTGGGCAACCGACTGCACCATTTTATACCGGCCAAAGCTATTCCTAGCCGACCTCTACGTTGGGCAGTCATCTGTCTGCAAACCATTCTGCCCCTCGGCAAAAAGCCACTGGGTTTGCGCCTACTGCATACCCTGGAACAGATGGGTCCGGTATATATCAAGATCGGCCAATTGCTTTCTACCCGGCCAGACATTCTTGGACTGGAAGTTTGCCAAGCGCTGGCTAAGCTCCAAGACAAAGTAGACCCCATAAAGAATCTTGATATTCAGGCCGAGGTAGAAAAATCTATTGGTCAAACTGATGCTTTCCACTCTATTGACCCTCGGCCCATTGCTAGCGCCTCAATCGCCCAAGTTCACCAAGCAAAACTGCAAGACGGCAGTGCCGTAGTCATAAAAATTGTGCGGCCTGGTATTGAAGCGACGATCAATGCAGATATGTCGTTACTCATCCACATAGCCAAACATTTAGACAGTCGTTTCGCAATGGTTCGGCGCATACACTTGCCGCGCATCATGCAAGATCACCTAGAAACTTTGTTGCTTGAACTTAATATGTTCAGCGAAGCGCGCAACCAAATTCAGCTGCGACGCAACTTTGCAGGTTCGCCGCTGCTTTATGTGCCTCGGCTTTACGCTCAGTTCACCAGGCACAACATGTTAGTAATGGAGCAAATATTTGCACCCTCCATTGGCAACATGACCGCGCTGAAAGACGCCAACATAGACATGCGAGTGCTCGCCCACAAAGGTGTGGAAACTTTTTTCACTCAGGTTTTTGAGCACAACTTTTTTCATGCTGACATGCATCCGGGCAATGTTCTAATCGACATATCCGATCCCAGCGACCCTATGTATGTGGCCCTGGACTGCGCAATTATTGGCACGCTAACTAACGAGGATAAGTTTTATCTGGCGCAAAATATCCTGGCCTTTTTCCACCGCGACTATCGCAAGGTAGTAGACCTGCATATTCGCTCTGGCTGGGTACCTATCACCACAGACCCCGATGCTTTTGAAGCAGTCATAGAAGCCGTTTGTGAACCCATTTTTGCCAAGCCGCTAAGCGAAATATCTTTTGGTCCGTTTATGGGCGAGCTTTTAGAAACCGCAGGCCAGTTTGAAATGGAGATACAACCTCAACTGGTGTTGCTACAAAAAACCCTCCTCTATATAGAAGGTGTAGGTAGGCAACTCTATCCAGAGCTGGATCTTTGGGAAACCGCCGCGCCCTTTATGCAGCGCTGGGCGCAACGCAACCTGGGTCCATTGGCCGTAATCACAGAGCTGGCGGAACAAGGACCAAGACTGCTTTCTGAGTTACACCGCTTACCGCAACTACTCAAGGATGACGGGCAGATGGCACTGCGCCTAGAACTTGCCAAGCAGCACAGTGAAATACGTCAGTTACAAGAGCAACTAGAGCAGATGCAACGCAAAAGACGGCGTCTGTTTTGGCTTGTGGGAATAATCCTCACGGGCACCTTAATATTGGTATTGAACCTAGACCACTCAACGACAGGCGCGTCTGGCCTAGGGTCCCTACTACCACTTACCTTTGGCACTGAATAATTTCGAGTTGTACCTGCGTATGCTTGCGGCAGCAGGATCAATGGTAATTAAAAGCCCTATCCTTCGACACACGCCCGAGTAATAATGCCCCGTCAATGAGGGAATCAGATGCACATACTAAATGACTTAACTGAAGTTCTTGCGGACCGAAAAAACCAGAACGCCGATGAATCTTATGTTGCGTCGCTACACCAAGCTGGACTCAACAAGATATTAGAGAAGATTGGCGAAGAAGCCACTGAAGTCATTATTGCGGCGAAAGATGCTGAAGCGAATCCCGGGCAGAAAGACGAAGTAATCAAAGAAGTAGCAGACCTGTGGTTTCACTCAATGGTGATGCTCAGTAATTTGGATCTCACCGCTCAAGATGTGCTCAACGAGTTAGCCGAAAGATTTGGTATTGGCGGTATTGAAGAGAAAGCAGGCCGCGAATAGTCTCGATTTACTGAGAGCATTTGCAAAAAATCTCATTATAGAAAGCATCGACTTTTACAATTTACAGAATTTAGCGAACGGAGTAAGAAAATGTTTGGATTAGGAATGACTGAACTGCTGGTGATCTTGGCTATCGTTCTATTGGTATTTGGACCTAAGCGCCTAAAGAGCATTGGTTCTGATTTAGGCAGCGCCATTAAGGGCTTTAGAAGCGCCGTGTCTGAGGAAGATAAAGCCGAGGACAAAGATCCCCAAGCTAAGGTTATCGACGGTGAGCCTCAAACCACCCAGACCGCCGCTGCCAAAGAAGAACACAAAACTCAGTAAGCTGGGTTAGAGCATGTACCTCTTGCGGCCCTTTCTAATGGCGTCATTGCAAAATGTTTGATGGCATAAGCACTATTGAAACTATGGTCATCATTGTGGTGATCTTATTGGTCATTGGGCCAGAGCGCCTGCCTGAAACATTGCGCACATTAGGCTTGTGGGTGGGACGACTGCAACGGTCTTTTACCAGTGTAAAAACGGAAATAGAAAAAGAAATTGATATGGACGGTATCCGTCGCCAACTGCATAACGAAGCGGTGATGGAAGAGATGCGAAGAATAGAGGAAGAAGTTAAATCTGGTACCGACGTGCTCAGCCAACAGACCGCAGTGGATGCTAATAGCATCATGTCTGATAGCACTGGCAGCGCAGAAGAAGACGCCACAGGTTCGAACAACGCCGAACAGTCCGTCGACTCATCAGTGGTATCACAGCCAGATGTAACAGCAACTAATCCGACCGAAGATCAAGCAGAGCACGCAAGCACACCACCACGCACCGATGCCGAAGTTGAAGCTGCCTACCTACGTAAGCAAGCCTCGCTGAACGAAGACAAGACTAACTAGCGTGAGCGAAGACAAACAAATTAACCCTGACGCAGCGGTGGACGACCACGAGCAGCCATTCCTAGATCATTTAATAGAACTGCGCACCCGCATTCTGCGCAGTTTTGCCTTAGTGGCTCTGCTATTCATACCCATTTATTACTACAGTACGCCGCTGTTTGAATGGATTGCGGCGCCACTTATTGCCGTACTGCCTGAAGGTACCAAGATGGTTGCTATTCAGGTTGCATCGCCCTTTATTGTGCCGTTTAAACTTTCTGCCTACTGCGCCTTATTTATTGGCATTCCTTTTCTACTGCATCAGCTATGGGGCTTTATTGCACCCGGACTGTATAGCCACGAAAAGAAATTTGCCTACCCACTGCTGTTCTCAAGCATTCTGCTGTTTTATTGCGGTATTTCTTTTGCCTACTACTTAGTGTTTCCGTTGGTGTTTGAATTCTTCTTCAACATCGCGCCTAACGTGGCTGAAGTGATGCCAGATATTACCTATTACCTAGACTTCATAATGAAGATGTTCCTAGCATTTGGCCTAGCTTTTGAGATTCCGGTAGCGACATTTTTGTTGGCTTGGACGGGTATTTCTACAGCCGACAAAATGGCTCGCAAAAGACCCTATGTGATTATTGGCTGCTTTATTGTGGGCATGCTTATGACACCACCGGACGTGGTGTCCCAGTTGTTACTGGCAATACCCTCTTGGCTGTTGTTTGAGTTTGGCGTAATTATGGCAAGGTTTGTAGAAAAGAAAGACACTGAGGAAGAACCGGACAAGCCAAGCCTCTAACCTCAAATAAGCGCATAAATCTTAAACACGCCACAAGACCGACGGCTGAATTTGTTTCTGTCGTTACGCTTTTATCTTTCCAGAATCAACGTCATTGGCCCTTCATTGGTTGAGCTCACCTGCATATCTGCCCCAAAGCGCCCTGTTTGAACATGTACCCTAGCCGCCAGTTTGGCCACAAAGTATTGGTACAATTCATTAGCCAGTATTGGCTCAGCAGCACCTGAAAAGGAAGGTCGTCGACCCTTGGCGACATCGGCAAAAAGCGTAAATTGCGAAACCACCAATGCCTCACCATTACATTCTTCTAGGCCGCGTTGCATAGTTGTAGGAGAGATAGTTGTAGGAGAAATAGCTGTAGGGGAAATAGTGTCTTCAGGGTTTGGAAATATCCGCAGGGCGAGAATTTTTTCCACCAGCCAGTCGGCTTTAGCCCTATCATCATCCGGGGCGACACCCAGCAGCAGTAATACGCCAGTTTTGATTTCGCCGACTACACTGCCATCAATCTGCACTTCAGCAGAGCTCACTCGCTGCAACACTACTTTCATGGGCTACCACACACTTACTGTTATAGCGCTCGGGCCAACTGCTGCCTATTCTAGAATAAGCCAAGAAACCTAACGTCTCTTGGCTTATATTTCTCTAGGCGCGCTTACGCTCGTTTTCTTTCAGCAAAGTTTTGCGCACGCGAATATTCTCCGGCGTTACTTCTACCAACTCATCGTCATCGATAAATTCTAGCGCTTGCTCTAGGGTGAAATCTAACGCTGTGGTCAAAACAATATTCTCATCGGTTCCTGAAGCTCGCACGTTAGTTTGCTTCTTTTCCTTCAGAGGATTTACTGTTAAGTCGTTTGCACGTACGTGAATACCTACAACCATACCTTCGTAGACCATTTGATTTGGTCGAACCATCATGCGGCCACGGTTTTGCAAGTTAAACAAAGCAAAGCCAACTGCCTTGCCCTGAGCGTTTGCAATCAATACACCGTTCTTACGTGAACCTACGTCGTCGGCAGTCCGCGGACCGAAGCCATCCGAGGCAAAGGACATAATGCCTGTACCTGATGTTTGCGATAAGAATATTGGGCGATAACCCATAATACCTCTGCTTGGGATGCGGAACTGCAAGCGTACTCGACCCTTGCCGTCTGGCTGCATTTCTTGCAACTCGCCACGACGATCACCCAAAGATTCCATCACTTTACCCTGATGCGTATCTTCGATATCGATGGTCAAAGTTTCATAAGGCTCATGAATAACACCGTCTATCTCGCGATAGATAACCTGAGGCCTAGATACAGCCAATTCAAAGCCTTCACGGCGCATGGTTTCAATAAGTACAGAAAGGTGTAATTCACCACGACCAGAAACCATAAATCTATCTGGATCTGCGGTGTCTTCAATCACTAGAGCCACGTTATGCGAAGACTCTGTATACAAGCGTTCGCGGATCTGGCGACTGGTAACATACTTACCTTCCTTACCAGAAAGAGGCGAATTGTTTACGCAGAACATCATAGATAGCGTTGGCTCATCAACGGTAAGAGGCTCCATCGCGTCTACTTGATCAGGTGAGCACAACGTATCCGAGATATTAATCTTGTCTACGCCGGTCAAACAGATAATGTCCCCTGCCGTAGCAGTAGGCGAATCAATACGCTCTAGACCATGGTGACGATAAATATTCACCACCTTGCCTTTACGCTCTTTGCCGTCTCGATCAACCGCAATGATTTGTTGGTTGCGCGCTAGTTGGCCGCGCGAGATTTTGCCAATACCGATTACGCCCTCATAGGTGGAATAGTCCAAAGAGCTGATTTGCATTTGAAATGGGCCGGTTTCATCCACTTCTGGTGGCGGCACTTGGTCGACCAACATGTCCAACAACGGGGTCATATCATCGGCTACTGAATCTAACTCTAAGCCAGCTACACCGTTGATCGCAGAAGCATAGATAATGGAGAAATCTAGCTGTTCGTCGGTACCGCCCAAATTATCGAACAGTTCAAAAACTTCATCGATTACTCGGTAAGGTTCGCTGCCTGGACGGTCAATCTTATTTACCACAACAATTGGCTTAAGGCCGTATGCAAAAGCTTTTTGTGTGACAAAACGCGTTTGCGGCATTGGGCCATCGACGGCGTCGACAAGCAGTAGTACTGCGTCAACCATAGACAGGATGCGCTCTACCTCACCACCGAAGTCGGCGTGTCCTGGGGTATCAACAATATTAATTTGGGTGTCGCGATATTGAATCGCTGTGTTCTTGGCCAGAATAGTGATGCCACGTTCTTTCTCAAGATCGTTGCTGTCCATTACACGTTCCGCCGAGTTAGCGGAGATCATACCGGTCTGTTGAAGCAGGCAATCAACCAGGGTTGTTTTACCATGGTCGACGTGGGCAATTATGGCGACGTTGCGTACGTTAGGATTTGGCACGGGACGAGAGTTCCTCTTTAAATTTGGGCAATGCAGATCAATTCAACCGCAATCAACCACCTTCCCCAAACTGCAAAAGTATGGAGTCAGCCAACATGCGACGATGCGCACGTTAAGCATAAGCCATACTTAAAAGTAATAGAAAATCGTTGTGGGACAACAGAAGGCGGCGATTATGGAGGAACATCGCACAGCTGTCTCCCTAATATCACATCTTCTTTATACCCTTTGAGCGTTTAGTACGTACTTTTGGCGTTTAGGTGCACAATAGACGCGGTATTGCCTTGGGCAAAGCGCAAATTATCGTGCATGCGATCGTGCATGCGATCGTGCATACAAGAGTCCGCTGCGGAATTTGTGGCGACTAAAAGCAAAAGCTCAATGAAATTTGTCAGCCCTATTGGTCAAAAGCAGGGGTGGCAGGCAGTGATGGCAAGTAGTGGTGGCAAGTAGTGGTGGTAAACAAATGGATAAGCTCGTTTATCTTCGCTGTGGGGTCGGGCTTTAAATCTGCCTATATGCAGCGCAAAACTAGAACACTAGGACAGTCACTAGCAAAAATACCCAAAACTTCTGCAAATCACATAATTTGGCCGGCCAATCAGGCAACCTAAGCCTATGTGTAGTAAGGTCTCGACGACACACTTGGGGTTTTGGAGAAAACAATCTTCACTTTAGAATTGTTTCTCTCTGACGTATGCACCAGAATAGCGCGAAGGATTTGCAACCTGTAGTTAATGCACCGTTATGGTGCAAGCGCTGACAGACCTCAGATATAAGCGCCTACACACGGTGACCTTGATGCATGCAAGGATGGCACATATATTGCTTTCTTTACTGAGAGATAATGAGCAAATCAGCGGGATCAGCCTCGATGAGTTTTGCCAGTCGAATTGCATTGGCAATCGGCAATCCTTAACTAGCGCTGATACATATATAAAAGGAGATCTTAAAATATGAAATCTAAACTTGAGTACATTTGGCTCGATGGTTATCAACCTACTCAAAGCCTACGCAGCAAGACACAGGTACGTGACAACTTTGGCGGCACCTTAGAAGAGTGCCCTATGTGGTCTTTCGACGGCAGCTCAACAGAACAAGCCGAAGGCGGCGACTCTGATTGCCTACTTAAGCCAGTAGCGATCTATCCAGACCCCGATCGCCAAAACGCGTTCTTAGTAATGACTGAAGTGCTCAATGCCGATGGTACACCTCACGTATCTAATGGCCGAGCCACCATCGACGACGATGATGAAGATTTTTGGTTTGGTTTTGAACAAGAATATTTCTTGTGGGATCCCGATACTAACTTGCCTCCCGGTTTCCCACATGGCGGATTCCCTGCAGCTCAAGGCCCATATTACTGCTCAGTAGGCGCTGCAAACACTTTTGGGCGTGACTGTGTAGAAGAGCATTTTGATATTTGCTTAGAAGCTGGCCTAAACGTAGAAGGCATCAATGCCGAAGTAGCAGCAGGACAGTGGGAATTCCAAATTTTCGCCAAAAGCGCTAAAAGAGCCGGCGACGAAACATGGATTGCACGTTATCTACTAGAACGTACTGGCGAAAAGTTCGGTTACGTTATCAACTGGCATCCAAAGCCTCTTGGCGATACAGACTGGAATGGATCTGGTATGCACGCGAACTTCTCGAACGAAGCTATGCGTACATCAGGTAAAGAAGAAACCTTTACCAAGATTTGTGAAAGCTTTGGCCGCAATATTCAGAGACACATCAGTGTTTACGGCGCAGAGAACGATCAGCGATTAACCGGTAAGCATGAAACTCAGTCTATTGACCAGTTCAGCTACGGCATCTCAGATAGAGGCGCGTCTATCCGTATTCCAATCACTACTCATACAGATGGCTGGATAGGACGATTAGAAGACAGAAGAACTGCTTCTAACGCAGACCCATACAAAGTGGCTGCGGCAATCGTGAAAACCACGAAGGAAGGATTGGCATAACCTATTAGGTAACAGCCGATCATCCAGCGACTTGCACCCTCAGGTAATCTGAGGGTGCAAGTTTCTTACCACACCCCTGCCAATTTCCAAGCGCCTCACCTTCTCAGACAAACAAAGTCTTACGTCTAAATAGCATTAACGCTTAGCAAACCTTAAGACATTGCCCTACCTCAAGAATACCCACTGAGTCACTATTAAGTCTCTAAAACGCCTTCAAAAAAGAGCCCTCAATAAAACGCCTTCAATAAAGAGCAAGCCGTCTATTACAACCTGCCTCTTTAAACCTATCTTTCTGATCTAATTTTTTTCAACCTGCCTTTTTAAACCGTTTTTTTACCATAAGCATAAGGAGTAGAAACATTTTGCCGCTGCGAACATTCGCTTTGCTGATATGCCAATTTATGCCGCTTTTTGTGTTGAATCAAAGCAGAGCAACTGAGATTGAACCGCCAAACGTCACAAAAGAAGTCAGCCTACAAACTCGACTAGAAAACGAGAACAGCGATGACAAAGGAAATGAGCAAGGAAAAAAAGAATACCGGGACAAGGCGGGAAATGGTAAAAATGAAAAAGAGGAAGGAAAAGGAAAAGGAAAAGGAAAAGGAAAAGAAGAAGCCTTCGTGACTGAGGGTCGCAACCACTCTTGCGCAAGGAACAAAAGTCGGAACAAGTGCGTGGTAGTGGACTGTGCCTGCGCAACAACTTGGCTAACTGCGCAACCCAGCTTTGCAAACGGCAACCGGCCTGATCACTCTCATAGTCATTTTTCTACCCCTCGCCTGCAGCAACCCCAGCGCCATGAACAGCAACCTTTGCGCCAACTCACAGATCAATTACCTAGTCCAGATCAGCGCTTATTAGGCAGTCTTGTGCCTTGGGTCCAGACCAATGTAATGGATGCACAAGTACCACGAGAAACTGGCACAGCACCTGTTACACCGCCACCAGCAAGTGACACCGGCGCTCCGATGCTGGAAACAACATCAACGCCTTTGGCAGCCACCATTGCAATCGTCCACCCAACAGTTGGTGAAGTACTGCGAAGCAATTCCGGCATGCTGAATATTGTAATTGCTGTGCATACTGAACCTGCATCTAGCCAAACACTTCAGGAACCGCTGAACAAAATCTTCTTGGACGGTAAGTTAGTTGCCTCAGGCACCGGTACAACATTCCAAGTATTCGAAATCGATCGAGGTACTCACACTTTAGTGGCAACTGCGAACAATGGTGACCAACGGATACAACAAAGCCAATCCATAACTTTTACCCTACTGCGTCATTCCACCCCTCAGCACTAATGCCCTCTGCGTAAGGCCGGCTAACTCAAGATTGATTTGAACGCAAAAAATAAGAATGGCTTGAACTCAAAGTAATAGAGAAACGATTCTTAAGATACAACTTGACCTTTTTTAGAGCACGCCCTATTTTGGTGCAGTAAACGAATTTTTGCGCTAAAAAATGCCTCGGCGGTTTGCCTCCTATTAATGGTTCTTAGCAAATTTGCTCAGCCTTACCCAGAAATACTCCTTATCCGAGGTTTATCTGGAGCAAAACCGCGCAGAGAACGAAAAAATACGAGGCTAATAGGCAATAAGTCGCTGCACATAGGTCTAATGACGTTAATTTTTCTTAACTAGTGGTGTCGGCCTAATTATTGCTAGTTAAATTAGGTCAACTGGGCGAAACATGAATCAAGCAAAACAGACATACAAAGATCATCTAAAAAATCCGGCATTAAGCGGACTTTTAGACAGCTTAGTCACCGCCGTTATCCTTCTCGATGAAGATTTGCGCGTGCGCCTAGTGAATGCATCCGCCGAAAGCCTATTACACATCTCAGCCTCGCAGATTAATGGCGATTCTTTAGACCAAATCATTATCAAATCTGATGACCTAATCAAATCTTTGCAAGGCGCTTTAGACAACGGCCAACCCTTCACCGCCAGGGATATTCGTCTGCAGCTACCTGAAAGTGTGGTGGAACAAATTGATCTGACAGTGACAAATTTCGAGCGCCCACGGGGCCTGCTATTAGAGATGCACCCAACCAGTCGACTCAATGCAATTAGTCAAAACAGTTCTTTAGAGTCGCAACAAGAAACGACCCGCAGCCTTATTCGCGGTCTTGCCCATGAAGTAAAAAACCCTTTGGGAGGCATTAGAGGCGCAGCGCAACTTCTAGACAGAGCACTGCCCAGTGAGGAACTGCAAGAATATACCCAGATTATTATTGCCGAAGCTGACCGTCTTCGCGATTTAGTCGATCGCATGTTGGGACCTTGGCAGCCGTTAACACTGAAGCCCGTTATCATTGCCGAAATTGCTGACAGAGTGATCAATATTCTGAATGTGGAATTTGGACCAAATATAAATTGGCTTAGAGACTACGACCCTAGTCTGCCGACGGTAGAAGGCGACCAAGATCAATTGATCCAGTCGGTGCTCAACATTGCACGCAACGCCTGCGAGGCAATGGTCAATACAAACAACCCAAAAATAACGATTAAAACCAGGGTCAGCCGTCAGTTTACCATTGGCAACAAGCGCCATAAGTCAGTGCTGCAACTAGACGTATCTAATAATGGCCCAAGCATTGAGCCAAACTTTATTGAACAAATTTTTTTTCCCATGATCAGTACCCGGGCTAATGGCTCTGGGTTGGGGTTGTCTATTACGCAAAACATAATTAGTCGGCATGAAGGCGCGGTACAGGTGAACAGTAAAACTGGCATCACCACCTTTTCAATATTTCTCCCGTTCTCCCCGGCAGTGAATGAAGTACAACAAATAGGAACTAACAAATGAATGGACACGTATGGGTTATCGATGATGACAGCGCCATTCGCTGGGTCTTAGATAGAGCCTTGAGTCAGGCGAGCATTCCAATTACCGCCTTTAATACGGCTGATCAAGCCCTCCACCACCTCAACGACGAGTCGCCGTTAGCCATCATCACCGACATTAGAATGCCGGGCACATCGGGCTTGGAATTTTTAGAACAAGTGCAAATCACTCACCCTGACGTGCCCATCATCATCATGACCGCTCACTCAGATTTGCAAAGTGCTGTGCACAGCTTTGAACGTGGCGCTTTCGAATATTTACCTAAGCCTTTTGATGTAGACGATGCAGTAGCTGTAGTACAGCGCGCCATTGCACACACAAAAGAAGTAGAACCCCTTGCCAGTGTGAAGCCTGAAGTACCCACGGAAATTATCGGTAAAGCGCCGGCAATGCAGGAAGTGTTTAGAGCCATTGGGCGTTTGTCGTCATCCAACGTCAGTGTGCTCATTAACGGGCCATCCGGGTCAGGTAAAGAACTCGTTGCCAGGGCATTGCACCGCCACTCACCCAGACAAAGCGGCCCCTTTGTGGCGCTGAATGTAGCTGCAATACCCAATGAGCTGATTGAAAGCGAACTATTTGGCCATGAAAAAGGCGCTTTCACTGGTGCTACGCAACGGCGTATGGGGCGTTTTGAACAAGCCGATCACGGCACACTATTTTTAGACGAGATTGGTGACATGCCCTCGTCAGCGCAAACCCGATTGCTACGGGTACTTGCAGAGAATGAGTTCTATCGAGTTGGTGGGCACCAGTCAGTGCAAGTAGATGTAAGGATAATTGCAGCCACCCATCAAAACCTCGAAATCTTGGTAGAAAGAGGCTCCTTCCGTGAAGACCTTTTCCACCGCCTAAATGTTATCCGCGTGCATGTGCCAGCGCTCGCTGAGCGCCGTGAAGATATTCCATTGTTAGCACAACACTTTCTCGACAATGCGGCCATTGAGCTGGGTGACGAGTCTAAGCGTTTGGATCCTGCCACCTCGGAGTATTTGTCTTTATTGCCATGGCCTGGAAATGTTCGCCAGTTAGAAAACACCTGCCGATGGCTACAGGTAATGGCCAGCTCACGAGTTATTCTGATAGAAGATTTACCTCCAGAGCTACAGCAAAATATTGAGGGCAAAAGCGATGCCGACTGGGAGGTTGGGTTGGAGCTTTGGGTTAGCCAATTGCTAGATGACGCCAACGGTAAACCTGTTCTTGAAATCGCCATGCCACGCTTCGAGCGAGTTATTATCAACGCAGCGCTAAGAAAAAGTAGCGGGCGTAAAAAAGATGCAGCAGAGCTATTGGGCTGGGGACGCAACACACTGACCCGAAAAATGCAGGAATTAGACTACTAGCCGTATGCTAGTTGCCGGAATAGCTAAGGCATAAGCCAAGGGTTTATGCCCCAACGCCGGCTTGGCAAGAAGCATGATGAATACGCGACACGGCAACTGCATAAAGGGGCAAATACACAAGAGACCCTAAGGCTATTAGCGCGCTACAATGCGCTATGAATGTCGTCCTCTATCAACCTGAAATCCCACAAAATACCGGCAATATTATTCGCATTTGCGCCAATACCGGGGCCAAATTGCACCTGGTAAAACCGTTTGGATTTGAGTGGGATGACAAGCGTCTTCGAAGAGCAGGCTTGGACTATCACGAATTGGCTTTGGTATCTCTTTACGACAGTTTCGAAGAATGCCAAGAGGCCTTAGCGGACACACGTTGGTTTGCATTAACTACAAAAGCAAAGAGAAGCTATGCAGAAGTTAGCTTTCTTGCGAACGATACAGTTTTGTTTGGACAAGAGACCAAGGGGCTGCCGACGAGTATTGCGCAAAGCCTAACTGAAGAACAAAAGTTACGCATTCCAATGCAAGCAACATCGCGCAGCATTAACCTGGCCAACTCGGTTGCTATCACTTTGTACGAAGGTTGGCGCCAACAAAATTTCGACGGACTACTTTAAACCAGTTGCAATCGACTGTTATTTTAAGCGATAGCGGTTCTAAATAGGTTTGCAAGCCAGTCCATCCTGTTGCTGCAGCATCAGTACTCGCGAATCGCCCTCAATGAGTGGTGATTTCAGTTCCGTCCTGCTGATCTTCCCCACCCGCTTGACTTGCCTGTTCGCGCTGCTCACGCTCTTGCATGGCCTGCACATACAACGACTCAAAATTTACTTGAGCTAATTGCAAAGCCGGAAAACCGCCTTTAACAACCAAATTGTCTATTGTTTCGCGCAAATAAGGGAACAGTGTATTTGGACAAGCAATGCCAATTATCTGGCTCAACTGAGGCGCGTCAGCACCCTGAATTAAGAAAATACCGCCCTGTTGAACTTCAACAATAAAGGCCACCATCTCTTCTTCCAAGGTAGCCGTTACGGTGGCAGTTAAAACCACTTCTTGTAAATCGTCACCCAAAGGGTTGGCGCGGGTATTAATGTCTACCTTAATCTCTGGTCGCCACTGCTTTATAAACACTTCCGGAGAATTCGGCGACTCAAAGGATGAATCTTTTAGAAACAGACGCTCAATACGAAACTGCACTTGGGTTTTTTCGCCGCTGTTAGCCTCAACCTTATCGCCGCTATCTTGACTTTCACTCATTCTGTTAACTCTTTACTACTGGTAAATTTTGTCCGCGCCACTCTGAATAACCACCCATTAAGCGCGATACATTTGTGAAGCCATTCTTCTTCAGTAAAGTACCCGCGGTGCCAGAATGCTGACCCATTTTGCAGGCCACAATGATAGGTCGCTCTTTATGCTTGGAAAGCTCGCTCAACTTTTCTTCCAAACTTGCGTAAGGAATATTCACTGCGTCAACAATGTGCCCATCGGCAAATTCAGCTTTGTCGCGCACGTCTAAGATCAATGCATTTTGAGCATTGACCATGCGGACCAGTTCTTGTGTTCCGATTGTTGCTCCCCCACGACCCGCTTCGTTGCGGATAAAGAGCCCCAAAAGTATTATGAAAGCACCCACTAGAAGCGGATGCGCACCGATAAATGTAAAAAACGATTCCATTGTTCTCGCCTAAATATTGCGCGGCCGAGTATACACTTGTGGCTGCCTTAACGGGATCACTGATATAGAGAATTTTTCCTTCGCAGCTCGCCAACTTAATGCCGGGGCAAAATTGCAAATTGAAGCCCACAGCGTTACCTAGCAGCGACTTTCTAGGCAGTATTTGCAATCAAAGTTTTCATCTCCTCGGGGTGTGATTTATTGTTAAACTGCCTCTTCCAGTTTTGCACACAAAAGACTTCTCTGACCAATCAGCGATTAGTAAATGGGCCTGTTTTGAAAAAGAATATGCCTGGTTATTTTCGCTGGGCTCTTCTTCTCACAGCAAAGAGCAAGGCAAAGATTTAGCTGAAGGTAAGAAGCTAGCAAACCACCAATAAGAGTACCCTAGGAGTTACCAAGCCATGTCCGCAACCAGCCTACTTGTCATACTCGACGGCTTTGGCCACAGCACAAATTCTGCCAATAACGCTATCGCCTTGGCAAACATGCCCACCTGGGACGACTTATGGGCTAATCATCCGCACACGTTGATTTCTGGCTCGGGCACAGATGTTGGCCTACCAGATGGACAAATGGGCAACTCAGAAGTGGGCCACATGAACCTAGGCTCGGGGCGGGTGGTCTATCAGGATTTTACCCGTATCAACAAGTCCATAGAAGACGGCGACTTCGCCGACAACCCAGCATTGGTGAAAGTCACTGACAGCGTGACAAAGAGTGGTGGTGCCTTACACATTATGGGGCTGCTTTCCCCCGGTGGTGTGCACAGCCACGAAGAACAAATATTTAGCCTAATCAAAGTTGCTGCTGCCAAAGGCATAAAGAAAATTTACCTGCATGCATTTCTCGATGGCAGAGACACACCACCACGCAGCGCCAAAGAATCTCTTGCTAAAGCGGACGCACTTTTCACCGAGTTGCAATGCGGACAAGTGATTAGCGTCAGTGGCCGCTACTTCGCCATGGATAGAGACCGCAACTGGGACCGTGTCGAGCGCGGCTATAATTTAGTTACCCGAGGCGAAGCCCCATTTCATGCCACTAACGGCATTGAGGCTTTAGAGAAAGCCTACCAGCGCGATGAAAACGACGAGTTCGTACAACCCACGGCAATACACTCAGCAGACCATGCAGCATTTCACTTATGTGAAGAAGACGCTGTAGTGTTTATGAATTTTCGTGCGGATCGGGCAAGACAAATCACTCGGGCCATGACCGAGGCTGATTTCGACGGTTTTCCCCGTCACTCTTTTATCCAGCCTGCCAATTTCACCACGCTAACCCAATACGCTGATGACATAGATTTGCCCTGTGCCTTTAGCAAATTACAACTCGTTAACTCATTAGGCGAACACCTACAAAATAAAGGTCTGCGGCAATTACGCATTGCGGAGACTGAAAAGTATGCACATGTCACATTCTTTTTCTCAGGTGGTCGGGAAGAATTATTCGACGGCGAAGAGCGACTACTTATTCCATCACCTAAAGTCGCAACTTATGACCTGCAGCCAGAAATGAGCGCAGAGAAAGTCACAGACGAACTAATAGAGGCTATAGAAAGCGGCCGTTTCGATAGCATCGTTTGTAACTACGCCAACGGCGACATGGTAGGACACAGCGGTAAGTTACAGCCTGCCATTGCGGCAGTGGAAACCCTAGATCACTGCCTTACGCGCCTACGCCAAGTAATAGAAAAAACTCAGGGACAAATGCTTGTAACCGCAGATCACGGTAACGTAGAGCAAATGGTCGACCCGGCAAGCGCGCAAGAACACACAGCTCACACCAGCAACTTAGTGCCCCTAGTTTATCTTGGCCCGCAAAAAATCAATTTACGTGAAGGCGGATCGCTGTGCGATGTTGCACCGACTTTGCTTAATCTCATGGGGTTAGACATTCCAGAGGAAATGACTGGAAAATCTTTAGTCGCAGGAGACGGACAGTAGTCGGATCACGGCGAAATATTTTCACCCGGCAAAAACAAATGACTAGCAACTATCGTTGGTTATTGTTGAGCGGCTGGTGCAAGTTTTGCCAACTGGGAAGTAGCCTGGCAACTCTCTGGATAGCTTTACTGCTCACAAGTATGCCCATGCTCAGCGCCGTGGCAGCTGGCGCTATTGAAGAAAATGAACTGGCCCTCAAGCAAACCCTTGAGCAGCTTAATGCACTAGACAAATGGCTGACCAAAGCCGAGCAAGAGACCAACCAACTGCAGACCCAGTTACGTGAGCAAGACAAAAAAATTGCCGCGCTGACAAAACGTACACGACAGGCAAACAGTGAATTGTTGAAAACGAACAAAGCACTGAATGAGTCGAGTCAACAAATAGACGAACTCAAAGCCTTGCGCCGCGAACAAAGTAAGGCGGTTTCAATTCACCTACGCGCGGCGTATCGACTCGGTGGAGACGACTTCATCAAGCAACTACTGAACAAGCAATCCGCCGCAGACCTAGACAGACTAATACGCTATCACGGATATTTTGGCGCCGAGCGACTGAACCTAATAGAAGATTACAAAAATCTTTTACAACAATTAGCGGCTAGCGAAACGGTTCTTAATGAGCAAAAAGCTCAGCGTAACCGTCACTTGTTAGAGCTGAAAAAACAGCGCCAAGAAATGCGCAGTCAACGTAAGGGCCGCGCGCAGTCCATAAGCAAGCTCGCCGAGCAGAAAAGAAATAAGTCTGTACAACAAAAGACATTACTTGCAGACAGCCAGCGACTTCAAACGTTGATACAAAACTTAGTGTTAGATTCGGAAGGCTTTGACGATTCCAGCATTTTAGATGCCAAAGGCAAATTGCCCGCCCCTCTAAAGGGTTTGTTGGCACATCGTTTTGGCGAGCAGCGCGCAGGTGGTCAGCTAAGCTGGCGTGGCATCAAAATCAAAGCAGACCTCGGCACACCGATCACAGCAATATTTCGCGGGCGCGTCGTTTTTGCAGACTGGCTGCGGGGCTTTGGCCTAATGACAATTATCGATCATGGTGAGGGTTACATGACCATGTATGGCTTTTGCGATGTGCTGAGCAAAAAAACCGGGGATTGGATTGAAAGCGGTGAGACCATAGGTAGTGCTGGCAGCAGTGGCGGCCAAGACGACCCAGGCGTCTACTTTGAGTTACGTCAGGACGGCAAGGTCAGCAACCCCGAAAAATGGCTGAAACTTTAATCTCTCGCAAAATACCGCCTCGCCCAAAGCAAAAATGCACCCAGCAAAAATAGCATTCGCGTCTCACTACTTGGTTTATGATGATCCAACTAAGATTATTCAATACGCCATATAAATGATTTTAAAACCACTGCCATTGGTCAGTCTGCTTCTAAGTATGCTCAGCGGTGTGCTCTTGGGCATAGTTTTGTTTCAGTGGTACTTTCCCCCGCAGAACAAGGCGCTGACAACCTTTGCCGCCGCATTAGAGCAAATTGAAGAAAACTATGTGGAGCAACTAGACCAGCAAGAACTGGTTAGTCATGCCATTGAAGGCATGCTGGTTGGTTTAGATGAGTACTCAGAATTGCTGGATCAGCAAAGTTACGAAGACCTAATCAGCCGAAGCGAGGGTAAATTCGGCGGCATTGGCGTAGAAGTTCGTCTATCAACCGATTTTTTCACCATACTTTCCGTAATCGAAAACACTCCAGCAGCGAGGGGCGGCATACTAGCTGGCGATATCATCAGGGCAGTCAACGGCACCTCCGCTAAGGGAATGACGATGCTCAATTTAGTCGACCACATGCAAGGCGTAATTGGGGAACCACTCGCTTTATTGTTAGAACGCCAAAAACAACCGGATCTTATTCCCATTGTTCTCCAGCGAGAACTCATCACAACCACAAACATACATGACAGGCTTCTTAGCGACGGCATAGGCTATA
>CAJJAQ010000021.1 GCA_905182095.1 uncultured Pseudomonadales bacterium
CTGGTTCAAATATAGGTAGTTCCGTTCCAAATTCAACATCTAAGATATTATTGATACTCATGCTGTGGGTTTCTCCCTAATAACCAAACGTGAATCTGATATGGCCAAAAGTGTCTCTTGGGCATCTACAATTTCCATACGCACGACAATAAAAATCATTCGTCCCGAGCGACCTTGCTTGTCGTAAATGTCGTGTAGGTGCGACTTGCCGGTGATGGGTTGTCCAGCACGTACCGGTGCAAAGCATTCCACCGCCTTGCCGCCGTCCATGGGGATACCGCCCAGTGCAGGGAAGTCTATGGGCAGGTGCCGGCCTGATGCCAGGCTGCACAAAAATGCCGGTGTGGCCTGGAAATCTGCGTGCTCAGCGTCAATAAATTGGGCTCTGGTCTCACCGGACGTTTTAGCTACGACGAGTAAATTCTCAGCGTCTAGTTGAAAGTCTTTACTGTCGAATTGAGCATCCAGGAATTGGGCTTTTAGTTCTTCAATGTCTACCACGGGTAAGTCTCTCCTAACCTCTTGAGCCAAAGATAATACGGGCGTTGCTCCTTAATATGCAAACTGACTCTTTTCCAATGGCTCTTCCAGCCATACAATGATCAGCTAACTAAATTGGGCGAGAGAACTGTTATGGGACCATTATCTGGATTGCGCGTTGTTGAACTACAAGGGATTGGACCGGGTCCATTTTGCGGCATGATGCTGGCAGACATGGGTGCGGAGATTATTCGTATTGATCGCTCGGCCTCTGTTGGTCGCGATGCGCAAAAGCACGACGTGCTGGCGCGAGGACGCAAGAGTATTGCCGTGGATCTGAAGAATCCAGAGGGTGTTGAGACCGTACTTAAACTGGTGGAAAGCGCAGATGTGCTTTTGGAAGGTTTTCGCCCCGGCGTTACTGAGCGTTTAGGTTTGGGGCCAGATGTCTGCTTGGCGCGTAACCCTGGCATTGTTTATGGCCGTATGACGGGCTGGGGCCAGACAGGCAATATGTCTTTGGTTGCCGGTCACGACATTAACTATATTTCGCTTTCAGGTGTGCTGCATGCCATTGGTGAGCCAGGCTCACGCCCAACACCACCGCTGAATTTGGTCGGCGATTTTGGTGGCGGCGGTATGATGTTGGCCTTCGGTATTGTTGCGGCGCTATTTGAAAAAGCTAAATCTGGTAAAGGCCAGGTCATCGATGCAGCCATGACTGACGGCTCTGCACTGCTGATGAATTCAATTTTTGGCCTTATGAATCAGGGCGTTTGGAGCCAAGAGCGTGGTAGTAATTTACTAGACGGTGGTGCGCATTTTTACGGCACCTATGAGACTAAAGATGGCAAGCATGTGTCTATTGGTTCTATCGAGCCGCAGTTTTATGCATTGTTATTGGAAAAAACGGGTTTGGATAAAGACGGTGAGCTACCTCGACAAATGAGTCGTGGTGAATGGCCAGCCCTGCGGGAAAAACTGGCAGCAATCATGCTGACCAAAACTCGCGACGAATGGGACAGCATAATGTTGGGCACAGATGTTTGCTATGCACCAATTCTAGATTTTCAGGAAGCCGTCGCGCATCCCCACAACCAAGAGCGTAATACCTTTGTTGAATCAGACGGCGTTACCCAAGCGGCACCAGCCCCGCGCTTCTCGCGCACTGAACCAGAGCTGCCTAATCCGCCGGTTGCACCAGGCAGCCACAGTAAGGAAATTCTTGCTGGGTTAGGCATGAGTGAAGCGCAGATTGCTGAACTGATAGCATCCGGGGCGGTAGCTTAGCTTGCAACCAATCTTTAGCATGCGTTTTTGCAAGAAGTTTTTTTGTAAGAAGCGTTTTTGCAAGGAGCTTTTTTGTAAGAAGCATTTTTGAAAAAGGCGTTGTTGCAAAAAAGCGTTGGCAATAGCCTTCCTTTAAGAGGCCAGCGCTAAAAGAAGAGGGTCAGTGTCGCGCTGGCTCTCCGCCAACATCAGATGAGTTTAGCCTCTAGTAGAAGTTTGCTTTGGACCCTAGATCGGTTTTTAGAGCTGTTTGCAGAACTATTGTTAGATCGCTTAATAGACTCTTTAAACTAGATTGCAGGGTCTTCATAAGACGCGGCGATATCTAACATGACTTCGCTGTTTACCTGTTGAAAATTCAGTTTTTGCGCCTCGGCGATTTGTGCTACGTCACTGTACTCGGCTTTCCAGCGTCGTTGCCCATTGGGTTGAATCACTTCTTTGACTTGAACTGCACCGTAGCGGGTTTTAATCTGTTTCAACTCGCGGCTCAGTACGCGTTTGGCAAAGGGCACAATACGCAGACCTATAGTGGTGGAGTGATTTAGCAGCGTATCGCTGATGGACTCTACCTTGTCTTTATGGCTCAGCGCCGTAATGCAATGAGCCGGTCGGCCTTTTTTCATAATGATTGGCGTTAGGTAAACGTCGCCCGCGCCTGCGCTAAATAGCGCCTCCATTAATGGCTCGTAACCTTCAGGATTCATATCATCAATATTGGCTTCGATCTTGTAGTGGTGTAGTTGTAAATCTTCTACAGAAAAGCTGCTGTGGGCTGATTGGGTAGAGGTGTTTGCTTGATATTCGCCAAGCACCACTCTAAGCACATTGGGAATGGCGAAATCCTTATAACCGACGCCGTAGCCGATTTTCTCAGGTCGGAAAATGCCTTTGGGTAAAAACTCATTGACGCTGACCCCAAGGATGGCAGCGCCTGTAGGCGTGGTGCATTCGCCTTCGGTACCACCGTAGGTGCAGGGCGCTTGGGCCAAAAGTTCTTGGGTGGCAGGGGCTGGTACCGGAAAGCGACCGTCGGCGCAGTCCACCATGCCTGAACCCACCTCTATGGCATTGCACAAAATTATGTCCAGGTTCAGGTATTCAATACAGATTGCAGCGGCGACGATGTCGACGATGGAGTCGATTGCCC
>CAJJAQ010000022.1 GCA_905182095.1 uncultured Pseudomonadales bacterium
AGAGGGAGGGAGGGAGGGAGAAAGAGAAAGAGAAAGAGAGAAACTAGAAAAATTGCTAAGTCACAGGGCTTCATTCTTTAGCGTCAAAAACCCAGCACTGCCGGCCAGAGATTCGCCCTGCTCTAGCACCTTCATTTGAGCACTCTGGAGACCTTTTAGGGCGGTACTGGCATTGAGGATATTCGGCAGGTGACTGATGGGTTCAATGCACACAAAAGCACCGGCTTGGGGCGCATAAATCACCGTATGGGGAAGACTGTTGGACGCCGAGAGACGTAATTTCCACGGTTGGTTCTGCCACTGAAGCGTTGGTTCCACAAGCCTGCCAAGAAAAATATTATCGATGTCTTCGCGGCCCACAGGCAAATTACCAAAGGGATCCTCCCCCGCTGTCATGGGCCGCTGAACCATGGGTATCCAATGATCATCCACCTGTAATGTATGACTGAATTGGCTAGTTAAAATGGTCTGGTCCGGGGCCGGAAAAAACGGGTGCAGGCCCAACCCAGCAGGCATAGTCTGCGCGCTGGTATTAGTCACCTTCAAGTCAATCACCAGCTCATCTTCGGTCAGTTTAAAGGTTTGCTCTGCGCGAAAAGTCCAAGGCCAACCGCTGGCAGCACTGGCCACTGCGTCATGGTTATAGCTAAGGCTAAGTTCATCCGCGGTCTTACTGGTTACCTGCCAAGCTGCCTGCCAAGCAATGCCGTGAATAGTATTTTCCTCGCTGGGAAAATTAGGCGACAGCACAACACTGCGGCCTTGGAAGGAAAAACGCCCACGCGCAATTCGATTGCAATAAGGCACCATGGCAAAGCAAGCCAAATGGGCTTCAGTTGGTCGCCCCTGCATAAGCATTTGATCACCCCGACGCCAGCTGACAATGCTGCCGCCATTTTGCGGGGCAACCTCTAAGCGCATATCCCCCACTTCAATGATCTGAGTCACCGCATCCATCAAGTCACCCAAAACTCAGCGTTACTTCATTCGATAACGAATGGGCAGGCTCTTCAAGCCACCGACAAAAGTGGACTGCATATAGGTGGGATCGCCAGCCAGTTCAATGTGCTCTACTCGGTTCAGTAACGCTTTGAACAAGGCACTCATCTCCATGCGGGCAAGGTGCTGGCCAAGACAAACATGGGCACCAAATCCAAAAGCCAATTGTTTAGCGCCTTTGCGATCTACACGGAATTCTTCAGGTTCAGGAAATATTGCCGCATCACGATTCGCTGAAGGGTACCAAAGCAGCGCTGACTCACCTGCGCGTATGGTCTGCCCAGCAACCACGCAATCTTCCGTGGCCGTACGCATAAAGTGCCGCACTGGACTGACCCAGCGAATCATCTCATCAATAGCGGTAGGCAAATGAGTATCCATATCGTCGCGCAGTTTGGCCATTTGCTCTGGATTTTGCAGCAGCGCCAATAACCCGCCTGCGGTAGAAGAACTGGTGGTGTCATGACCCGCAGTGGCAATGATAATGTAGTAACCATTAGCCTCATGCTCAGGTATCGGCACGCCATCCACTTCTGCATTAGCAATGAGAGAGGCCACATCGTCTGTTGGGTTCTCACGGCGTGCTTGTGTCAACTTAGCAAAGTATTTTTCGAAGTCTAAAACCACTTCCATAAATTCCATCATATCGAAAGAACGGGTGACATCAGGGTCGGTGCTGCCAAATAGTTCTTGAGTCAGCTTGAGCATTAATGGTTCGTCTTCCTCAGGCACACCGAGGATGGACATAATCACCCGCAGCGGAAACCACATGGCCACATCTTTAACAAAATCACACTCCCCACCCATATCTGCCATACGCGACACATATTGGTCAGCCAGTTCATCTACCCGACCCTGCAGCTTGCGCAGGTTGCTGCCCATAAACCAACCTTGGGTAAGGCGCCGGTACTTCATATGATCTGGATCATCCATTTGCACAAGGGATCTAACCAAGTGCTTGCGCCCAGACATCTGCTGCATGACCTGGGTGATCATTTGCAGGCCTAGGACCGGGCGCGGATCGTTGATAAAGACCTGTTTATTGCCTTCGATTTCCTTAATGTCGTTGTAGCGAGTGACATTCCAAAAAGGTTCAAAGCCTTCGGGCGATAATTGTTGCAGCGGCGCGTTCTCGCGCAGCCAAGCGAACTGATCATGCACCCACTGCTCGTCTGCCCAGTTCGCAGCATCTACCAACGCGTTATCAAGTTCGGGGGATTGAGTAATTACTTGCATAGATTTTCCTCTACAACTTAACCAATTGAATAATCCACCTTATACTAAACCATTGAATTGTGTATTGACCTGTAGATGACCTATTGCGAAAAAATGTGGCCCATTGGATCAGCCAAATTTGGCTGGACTCATGATCTGGTTTTTGACGACAACCAGCCCTATTTAGAGCGCTGGATTATTTGGTTAGGTTTCACCATCCGCCTGCACAAATTTCATAAAGGCGATGATGACCGCGCCTTTCACGATCACCCATGGTGGTTCATCACCATGCCCTTCAGCGCCTATTTAGAGAAAACGCCAACAAGCGATGGCTTAGTTGAGGTTAAGGCCTGGCGCCCACACTTTCGCTCGGCCAAGCACCGACATATTGTGCACCTTTTGGGTGGCAAACCAGTCTGGACCTTCATTATCACCGGCAGCAAAAACAGTGAATGGGGATTTTGGGAGGACGAAAAATTTACCCCTCACGAAACTTGGTTAAACAGGCGAGAACAAAGTTAACAGGGCAGAACAGTCTACGCGCTAGACTGCTGCCGACTGTCGAGGTAGTTCTTAGCGAACACGGCAGCGGCTAGCACCAACCCAGCGACGTGACTCACATCATTGGGATAAACCAACAGGCCCGCCACCAGCAATGATGCCCAGCGCGATACTTTGGCAACTTCAGTGAACAAATAGCCTTCCACACAAACCGCCACAGCAATAATCATGGTCATAGTGACCACCGCTGCGCCAAGCACAGGCAACCAACCTAGCTCGGATGTTAACAACAGCGGCGAGTAAGCCATCATCAAAGGAATAACAAACAGTCCGTTAGCTAACTTAAAGGCTTCCACAGCAGAGCGCATAGGTGCAGCACCAGCAATACCTGCGCCAGCAAATGCCGCCAATGCAATAGGCGGAGTGACGTTAGAACTCTGCGACAGCCAAAATATAATCATGTGCGCGGTGATTAACGCTAAGCCCAGCTCTTGCAATGCCGGACCAGTCATCACGGCAAGTACAATATAAGCAGCCGTTGCTGGCAGCCCCATACCCAGAACTAAGGCAGCAATAGCCACTAGCAATAATGCTAACCAAAGTTGGCCACCGCTGAGCGATACAACCGACTCGGTGAACTGTAGACCAACCCCAGTCTGACCAATAACTCCCACAACAATACCGGCAACCGCACAGGCAATAGAGATTGAAATGGCGAGCATTGCCCCTTGTTTAAGGCCCTCAACTAACTGCTTAAAGCCAATGCGCGTGTGCTTACGCAGCAGACTTGCCAACAGCACTGCGGCTGTGCCGGCCACCCCCACCAGTACCGGCGAGTAATTCCACAACAGCAGTGCAGTAATCAAACCAAGAGGTAACATAAAATGCAGGCCATTGACGAACACACCCCAAGCTTTAGGCTGGCCCTGCATGCCCTTAAAACCGGCTTTGGCCGCCATTAGGTGCACGTATAAAAGCACCGATGTGAAATATAAAACTGCAGGCACCAAGGCTATCCAAACAATTTCGCCGTAAGGTATTTTGGTAAACTCAGCCATAACAAAGGCACCGGCGCCCATGATAGGCGGCATAATCTGCCCACCAGTGGACGCAGCTGCTTCTATACCAGCTGCTTGTTCTGGCTTATAACCCAGTTTCTTCATCATGGGTATTGTTAGCGAACCAGTGGTTACCGTATTAGCAATTGCACTTCCAGATATTGAGCCCATGGCAGCTGAGGCCAATACCGATGCTTTAGCCGGACCACCCCGGTATTTACCCGCAGCAGCAAAAGATAAATCAATTAAAAACTGCCCCGCACCGGTTACCTGCAAAAACGCGCCAAACAACACAAAACTAAATACTGCGCCAGCAGCAATGCCAATGGGCGCACCATAAAGACCTGCGCCAGTGAATACTTGAAAACGAATAATGCGTTCAACACTAAAGCCCTTGCTAGCCAGTACATCCGGCAACACATTGCCAAAGGCGCTGTAGATCAAGAAAACCAAACCCACCACCGTCATCACCAAGCCCACTGAGCGTCTCGCCATCTCTAGAGTGGCAGCAACGATAATCAAGCCCGCAGCAAAATCTTCATTACTAAGACCATTTAGCAGGTGTTCTATGGAACGGTAATCAAAGCTCAAAATCCTTTCACTGGCCCAAAGCACCAGCAAAATGGAGGCGAAATCTAGCCAGCGCAAAGCCCTAACATCGGCATTAAGCGGATAAACCAAAAAACCTAAACATAAAATCCAGCATAAGTGAATTGGCCTAAAATAGGTTGCGGGCTGGAGCCCTAGGACCGATTCAAAAGGTAAAAATTCAGCCGGGAAAAAACCAGCTAAAGGCTGCCACAACTGAAAAATAGACAAGCCTACGGCGGCTATCAGTGCAATGCGCCTTATCAGCCAATGATCTTGGTTCTGCTTACTCAACATTATCTAATTCTTTACCTTAGCTGGCCGCGTTGTCATTCACTGCGTTAGATTCAGCTGCACTGCATGGCGCGCTGGGGTTTTTTAGGTAACGCTCGGTACCAGGGTGCAAAGGCACAGCCGCCAGCTTATGAATATTAGCCACGGTCATGGCCTTAGCCACCTGAGAAACTTTAAGTAGTTTGTCACGGCGCTGGTAGAGTTTACAGGTTAGAGCAAAAGCCAACTGCTCTGGCATATCTTCATGCACAACAATAACGCTCCAAATACCCAATCCGGAGGTATCCGTGTTTATGCCGGTATATGTGCCTGCCGGGATAATGTAGCCAGCATATGCAGGAAATTGTTGGCCGAGTTTTGCTAACTGCGCCTCGCTGAGACTGATCAGTTTGAGATCTCTGGTCACAGCAAGTTCCGTCACCGCTGCTAACCCCAAGCCGCCCACAACAAAGCCAGCATCAATAGTGCCGTCTTTTAGCGCCGAAGTAGATTCGCCAAAACTCAAATAACGTACAGCTATTTCTTCCATATCAATGCCCAGCCCCGTAAGCACATTTTCTGCTGCAACTGCAGTGCCCGAACCTTGAGCGCCAACGGATATGCGTTTACCTCTCATGTCCTCAAGGCTATCAATGCCGTTATCGGCCAAGGTTAGAATGTGTACGATATTTGGATAAGCTGTGAACAATACGTTCAGGGGCAACGGTTGAGGAAAACGCCCCTGGCCTTTATATGCATCGGTGACCACATCTGCCATAGCAATGCCCATATCGCTTTCACGACGCGAGACCTGAATGACATTAATCACAGAACCGCCCGTGACCTCTGCTTTAACATTTACAGCATCTAGTTCCGCAGACCAGATGGAGGCCATGCCGCCGCCAATAGGATAATAAAGTCCGGCGGGGCCACCCGTGGCAATAGACAAGGTTTCTTGTTTGGCGCCACAACCCCAAAGCAAAAAATGTACGAGGAAAACAAAATAAACAATGGGTTTCATAAACTTCTTTAATTTGACTTAAAAATAACTACTTGGCACCTTGGCCAGTGCCCTTACGTAAAGACCCGTACATAAGCTCTTCTACAAACTCTACACACTTAAACTGTTGTAGCTGCGCATCCGCGCCAACGCGACGATATAATGTCATTTGCATCTGCCAAGGCGCGGTAAAGGTTTTCGCATCCTCAATGGTCACATGATAGTCCATGGTGTAGTCACTGGTGCGGGTATAGCGTTCGGTAACTTGCATAACATCGCTATGGTGATTACCCGCGCGGTCGAACCAGGTTCGATCATTTTGTCCCGTCACTTCAATGACCAATGTATCGCCTTCCCAATAGCCATAAGATTGACCCATCCAAGAATCGATTGGCGCCTCGCCCGGGTCTGTGAGATGAATATTGCGTACGGCACCGGCATATTCATAAGAGAAGAATATGGCGCTTTCACTGTGGAGCATTTGAAACGGATAAGGCATGTAATTGGCCCGAGGAATGCCAGGCAAATAACATTTAACTTCTGGGTCACTGGTTAACCAAGCAGCTTGATTGGCTTGTTTTTTTGCTAAGCCTTGCTCGTTGTAGGGGATCTCGTCACCCACCACTACCCCTAACCCACCCGGCACAGAACCCAGCGAACCAATTGCAACAATAGACGGCGCAGGTATTGGACCCAAATCGCCCTCAACCATGGCTAGTGATGCGCGGGCGGCATGGGTTTGAATATCATAGTTGGCGCGATTGAAGACCTGCCACACACCGTTTAAGTCAGGTTTACCACCAGGCCCACGTGGGGCAACAAAGTCATCTGCCACTACAGCACCGACCACACTCACAAGCATTAAGCCTGACAGAATACGCCCTAATAACCTCATTCAACCCCCAGTTAGATTTGCATCGACTCTATCCTGTGCGTATTGCGCACCTGCATCTGGCACTCCCATACCGGCACCTCGCCCCACAAAAGGTCAATCAATAGCGCCAATGTATTTACCAAAATTAGGTACGCACCATAACCGGTATACGCTCAAGGACCAACTAGGGAGAATAACTAGGCAGAACAATTACCAGATCAAATGCACAGAGTTAATAGACAGAGTTAATAGATAGAGTTAATAAACAGAGCTGATAGAAAAAGTTATCAGCCTCGCTTAAACGAGTCCCCGCCTAGCTTGGATTAGTGTTCACCAGCCAACGCAGCCCTTCCCCGTCCAGATAAACCTCCAGCGATTTTAGCCGTCTATCGGCGCTGAGAAAACCACTCCACAACTCACCCCAGCAGGATAGCACCAACGCCATCTCGGCCTCATCTAGGCCACGGACTATGCGCAGACCACTGTGCAGTAGAACAACTCCCGCACTGCCTTGATCATCGGCCTTAACTTCTACCTGATCATCCATAGCCCGAAACAACCGCGCCAATAACATAGCAGACCGAGCGAGATCTTCTTCGGGTGACGCAAATTCGTCTTCAGACATTTGCAAAAGCTCGGAGGTTTCTCGAGCATATTGCAGCCCAATCAATCGCGCTGCCAATTCACCATGGCGCTGGGCCTCTTCAGGACCAATCACCCCCGCTAGCTCCACCAACCCATTACGCAGATATTCCATAGGATAATTACGCTGCGCCCTGAGCAGACGCGCTTCGTCCCACTGCCCAGATGGCGCTTGAGGTTGGTCTGCAGACTTAAAAGCAGGCGGCCTTTCTTGACGCGCATAAGAAAGACGCTCATTGGCTGCAAGGTCATGGTCAAATTCTTGAAAATACCCACACAGGCCAAACTCCCCGGTCATATCTTCCGAGACACAAACAAAACCCAGTCGAGGATTTTTCAGCGATACACCATTGTGCCCATACCAACCTTGCAAAAAACCACGACTCACCGCATCCGTGACGCCACATATAGTCGGCCCCGCATACATCCAACGCGGGTAACGAAAACGCACCCAAGCTTTGGTTGCACTTTCATAAATATATTCTACCGGCACCCCACCCATGCCATTAGACAGCGTGTGGTATTGGGCGCAGGCCACTGCTGGGGGCAAGTGGTCTAAGCCTAACTTGCTAAAACTACTGAGAAATTTTTCTTCGTGCTGGCGACGGAACAATCGGAACATCCACTGTTCCATGACTTTCTCACCCAAACGGGTGGAGACCATTAATTGTAGGCCTAAGAAGTAAGCGTGGTAGAGATTGGCTAGGGCGGCTAACCCTTGGGTATCCAGGGGTAGGTTCGCCGACGGTTGTTTCACCTGCATGTGCTAAGCGATCCCTAAATATTGATAAAATACATGGTGCTTAATATAACCCGCCAAGGCTGATAATTCATAATTGCGACATCTGGGTATTACGCTCAAACCGATAACAGCACCCCAGGGCGAAAAAAGTTTCTGCAACAGGCGACTCAGATAAAAAATCAAGATGAAAAATCAAGATGGAAAATCAAAGTGTGGTCGTCAAACCCCACGGCCCTGCTAACTTCTGGCCCCTCAAATAGTCATCCAAAAAGCCCACGTCAGCCAGTTTAAACAGTGGAAAAACTGCAGAATCAATTTCTACGACACTGGGGTAGGTGTAATAGTTAGCCCTGCCCACCTGAGGTTTGGCCTGTAGATCTTCCCCACGAGACAGTAAATTAATCGCCTCCAACACGGTGTGACAACCATTGCGATAAAGATTCAATACATTCCAGAAGTAGGATTCAGCGTAACAAGCGGGGGTTCGAGACTGGGCAATAATTGACCCGCTATCAATGTTGGCACCCTCAATAAAGTGCAAGGTTGTTCCAAGAACTTCGTCCTTATTGAGCATGGCTCTAAACGTAGACATCACGCCTTGATAAGCAGGCAAGAGGCCTGAATGTAAATTAATCACGCCATACTTGGGTACTTCAATGACTGGAGTTTGCAGGATCGTCATGTGCCTGATACTCACCACCAGATCCGGATTGGTTGCTACAAAGGATTCAAAGTCAGCGCCATTAATGTCATTTAACTCAAGGGCAACCAAATCATTGAAGCTCTTGAAATTAGTGTTTTCGGTCAAAATTTTTGCTTCAAATTCTGCAAAACGGTGCAGCCCTAAAGGCGCGCTGGGTAAAACATCTTTGCGCGTATAGAACACCGACACTTCATGAGCTGCACAGGAAGGTAGGAGGTAATGCAACGCCAGCAAAGCTGGCACGTCATAGTTCACTAACAAAGTTAATTTCATTTATTGCCCTTGGCAATTATCGCGACTCAGCGCCAACCTGTTTTATCTTGCTTACTCGGTCAGCTAGGCTTTAGGGTGATTAGCGACCCAGACTACCCTGCCACATCCAAATCCGTTCGTGAGCATAAAATATGCCGATCTTGAACACGAATTCAATGCCACCAATAAGTGCGGCTGTATCTAACCTGCCGGTCACTAGGTATGCGATAACACCGGTAGTGAGTGTGGCGATGACCCGCCAAGAAAAGGCTTTTGCCACACTGCGCAGGTGCGAATCCGTAACTGTTGCTTTTGCATTTTCCACCGTCATGACAACACCCGTTAAGTGAAAGCCATAAGCTTGTCCACGCACTGCTCAACACTTAGCGCGTCAGTATCGAGAATAAGCTCAGCGGTTTCTGGCACCTCGTAAGGAGAATCTATACCGGTAAAGTGGGGCAACTCACCCTGCCTTGCCTTGCGATAAAGCCCCTTAGGATCTCTGCCCTCGGCGATTTCTAATGAGACATCTAAAAACACCTCAACAAACTCGTCATCCGCAAACAGGCTCCTGGCCATATCTCGCTCCGAGCGGAACGGCGAGATAAATGCGGCGATCACCACCAATCCAGCATCTTTCATAAGTTTGGCAACTTCTGCTGTGCGTCGTATATTCTCCACTCGATCAGCTTCGGTAAAGCCGAGGTCTTTATTCAGGCCTGTACGAATATTGTCACCATCTAGGATGTAGCTGTGTACACCTTGAGCCTGCAGGCCTTTTTCAAAAGCGTCAGCAACCGTAGATTTACCTGATCCACTCAAGCCCGTTAGCCAAAAAACCTTGCCCTTATGCCCCATAAGTTGCGAGCGTGCCTGAGTATTCACACTATGATCTTGAGGGTATAGATTTTGCGCCCGGCGCAAACCAAAGTTGATCATACCTGCGGCAACTGTTGCATGGCTGTAACGGTCCATCAAAATAAATGAACCCATACTCGGACACTGCGCATAGGCCTCATAAGGAATGGGTTGATCAACACTGAGCGCTACACGACCAATATCGTTCAAGCCCAAACTGCGTGTTGGTAACTGCTCTAAAGAGTTAACATTATATTTATAGCGAATTTCAGTGAGGGTGGCGTTAATGCGCATTGCACCCAGCATAAGCCAATAGGAGCGCCCCACGTAGCCGTTATCTACTTCCATCCAAACCAGCGACGTATCGAACTGGTCAGAAACCTCGCAAACATCGTCCCTGGCTACAATTACATCGCCCCGAGAAACATCCACTTCTCGATCTAACGTCAGCGTCACACTCTGGCCAGGCAAGGCATGATCCAAACTGTCTTTAAACAGGACAATATCTTCAACAGCGGCCTCTTGGCCGCTGGGCATAATCTTTACTGGGTCACCTTTGGCAATTGTGCCAGCGGCCACCGCACCGGAAAAACCGCGAAATTCTGCATTGGGACGATTCACCCATTGCACTGGAAAACGAAAACCATGATCGCTATCCAAACGACCCACTTCTACAGTCTCTAAAAATCCCAGTAAGGTCGGTCCATGATACCAAGGCATCTGATTTGAACGTTGAATAACGTTGTCACCTTTCAGAGCCGACAAAGCGATGGGTGTAATGCTCTTAAAAGTTAGCTGTTTGGCAAATTCGTTGTATTGCTCAGTAATCTTATGAAATGTATCTTCATCGTAATCCACGAGATCCATCTTATTGATGGCCAATACCACGTGGGGAATACCTAACAGCGACGTCAAAAACGAATGTCGCCGAGTTTGGGTCAAAATACCTTGGGAGGCATCGACTAAAATCACCGCAACGTCTGCAGTAGAGGCGCCTGTGACCATGTTGCGGGTGTACTGTTCGTGGCCAGGGGTGTCAGCAACAATAAACTTTCGATGCTCTGTACCAAAAAAACGGTAAGCCACATCAATTGTAATGCCCTGCTCGCGCTCAGCGGCCAGACCATCGACCAACAACGCGAAGTCTATATCGCCGCCCTGTGTGCCTTGGCGCTTTGAGTCATTTTTAAGGGCCGTAACCTGGTCGTCAAAGACTAATTGGGCTTCATAAAGCATGCGCCCAATCAGCGTACTTTTGCCATCGTCGACACTGCCGCAGGTAATAAAGCGCAATAAGTCTAATTCGCTCTGCCCCTGCAAATACTCATCCACACGACGGCGCGCTTCTTCTGGCGATAAATTTTCTATCCCTGTTTGCACTAGAAATACCCCTCTTGCTTCTTCTTCTCCATAGAAGCGGATGAGTCCGAATCAATGGCCCGGCCCTCTCGCTCACTGGTGCGGCTATTGAGCAATTCTAAAACGATAGACGAAAGGTCATCCGCATCAGATTCCACGGCCCCAGTAAGAGGGTAGCAACCCAATGTACGAAAGCGAATTAATTTGCTTTCAATTTGTTCGCCGGGCAGCAGCTTCATACGGTCATCATCCACCATCACGAGCATGCCATCACGCTCCACCACCGGTCGCTCCGCAGCAAAATACAGGGGCACTATAGGAATTTGTTCGCGGTAAATGTACTGCCAAATATCTAACTCGGTCCAATTCGACAATGGAAAAACGCGAATACTCTCGCCGGGGTTTTTGTAGCCGTTGTACAAGCTCCACAGTTCTGGCCGTTGATTCTTTGGGTCCCAGCGATGATTGGCATTACGGAAAGAAAAAATCCGTTCCTTGGCGCGACTCTTTTCTTCGTCTCGACGGGCACCACCAAAGGCCACATCAAATCCATGCTCATCTAAGGCTTGCTTCAACCCCTGAGTTTTCATCACATCTGTATGGATGGCACTGCCGTGGTCAAAAGGGTTAATGTTCTTCGCCACGCCTTCCGGATTCACATGCACAATAAGTTCCATGCCACTTTCTTGCGCCATGTAATCACGAAAATCATACATAGCCTGAAACTTCCAACGCGTGTCTACATGCATCAACGGAAACGGCGGCGGGCTTGGATAAAAAGCCTTACGCGCCAAATGCAGCATCACCGAACTGTCTTTGCCCACGCTGTATAACATCACAGGATTCTCAGCTTGCGCCACTACCTCACGCATAATGTGAATGCTCTCAGCCTCTAAACGGTCGAGGTGGGTCATTTCCTTATTTGCAGCCGAACGGCCAGCGGGTTGCGCATTGGGCGCCGCGCTCTTTTTTTGCAATACAGCCGATACCGATGCTGCCTTAGGCTGATGAAAGGCACTCAAACCAATCGTTACAATAGAGCCAGAAGCTAGCGAGATGTTATGGGTTTTCACCTGCGCGACCCATTCGCGAAATAGTTTAATACTTGAACCATAAGGCCAGACCAAACCAGACTTATCACCCAGGGCCAATGCAAGCGCGCCTGCAATATGTTCAATGGCATAATCTGCGGGCAAAAACCTCCACTGCCTGGATAACCTGCCGTCGTTGAGAACCAAGATTGGACCCAACTCACCGCTAGTAACCTGAAGAAAAAGCACTGGCTGGCGTTTACGCTTGGCGGTCACCTGTAAACTGTCGACCACTGCGCTTTTCAGCTCGCGACCGTCTTCGTCCTCTAACGTCTCAAGGCCAATGGCCTTGGGTAGCCACGTTGCTGTTTCTAGCCACCGCTCGGTAGAACGCAAAGAACGCTCGCCTTCTGTGGCGAGAAAGGTGTCATGTACGCGGGCAATGTCCCAAAAACCGCCCTCTATTGGGTTATCGCGAAGCGCCTGAGGAATTTCCATGATCCGTACCACTGCTTAATGAATATGTCGTGAAATGCATTATTCACACATATTACAACACTAACAGCGTTTACATAGATCGTTTAGCTATTTATATACGTAAAATTGCACATTGCGACAAAGCAGAAATGCGACGGAGAGACTAGGCAATAGCCAAACGCAGGACAATGCCACAATGAGGCCGCGCGCGCGTACACAACTATCCGCGGCAAATCAGAAGCCGGCCACCATGCCTTCTTTTCTATGATCAGAACCACCCACATAGCCATCAGCTAATTTCTGAATGAGCTGAGCGCCACCAAAAGTGCTTTCTTGATTTTCGTAGCGCACCTGATGGCCGCGCTCGATAAGGTCCTGGGCAATCGCTTCAGGTATCCCCGGCTCTAAACCCACGCTCATATCTGGATATACATGCCACCGCGGCGCGTCGCTGGCGGCCTGGGGGTTTTGCCCGTGGTCACAAATTCTATTGACCATTTGCACATGACCCTGGTGCTGCATATGC
>CAJJAQ010000023.1 GCA_905182095.1 uncultured Pseudomonadales bacterium
GATATACAACCACTGCTAACACCTTCATTGCTTTCTACCGCAAACTACATTGAGCAACTGCAATTGCCAAGTGGCGCTGTGCCTTGGTTTGCCGGCGGCATTACTGACCCATGGGATCATACCGAAGCCATTATGGGGTTGAGTGTTGCAGGGCGTTTTGCGGCGGCGCGCAGGGGCCTACAGTGGTTGGCTGATAGACAAAGAGCAGATGGCGCGTGGTTTGCAGCCTACAATGACAGCGAGGTTGTAGATGGCACCAGGGCGGAAACCAATTTTGTCGCTTACGCGGCCACTGGCCTTTGGCATTATTTTCAAATCACCAATGACAAGCAGACCTTGGCTAAATACTTTCCAATGGTGGCGGCGGCTATTAACTTCGTTTTGGCCCAACAACAACCTACCGGCGAAATCTACTGGGCCGTAGACACCAAGACCGGCCCCTCAAAAGATGCGTTAATCACTGGCTGTAGCTCTATCTTCAAGTCTCTTGACTGCGCCATTAGCGCTGCCATGGAACTGGGCAATAGTTGTGATCAATGGATTCAATCTAAGGTACTTTTGGGTGAAGCCCTTTTGCACAAACCTGAACGCTTTGATCGCACATGGGAATCTAAAGCCCGTTATTCTATGGATTGGTTTTATCCAATTCTCAGTGGCTTGGTAAATGGCGATGCGGCAAAACAGCGACTGGCAGATAAATGGGATGTTTTTGTCGAACCCAAACTGGGTTGTCGCTGTGTTTCAGATCAGCCTTGGGTGACCATTGCCGAGACCTGCGAATTGATCATGGCCTGCGTGGCCGCAGGCGAGCAAGCCAAAGCCCATGAACTGTTCGACAATATAAAGCGCTTTCAGTTAGACGATGGCAGCTGGTGGACCGGTTACGTTTTTACTGACGATGCACACTGGCCAGATGAAAAGCCTACTTGGACCGCAGCTGCGGTTTTACTGGCGGCAGATGCCTTAACCGGTATTAGCCCTGCAACAGGCTTCTTTTCGCCCAACAATACGGCAATTTAAGCCGACCAGACTGTTTGCCTCAGAACCTCTAAATACGTTTGAGCACACCTAAGGTGTGGCAGGTCTCATGAGCTTCAAACAAACCTGACGCCAGTGCCAGTTGATAAATCTCATACGGTGCTTGCCCGCCGTCTTCAGGATTTGGAAATAGGTCGTGAATGGCCAAAAAGCCACCTACTTTTATGTGGGGTGCCCAAGTTCTGTAATCTGTCTGTGCAGCTGCATGGCTGTGGCCACCGTCGATAAAAACCATGGCCAATGGTATTTGCCAAAAACGGCCTGCTTGAGCGCTGGCTGCAACCAATGGAATCACACACTGCTCTAACTCTGCTCGGGCCAGCGTACGCCGAAAAGCAGGTAGCGAGTCCATAGCACCCAGTTCGCTGTCATATAAGTCAGCATCGTGATATTCCTCGCCTAACTGATGCTCTTCGGAACCTCGGTGATGGTCTAAGGCAAAGAGCTGACCACCGCCGTCGCGCACGCCAGTGCCCATATACAGGGTCGACTTGCCGCAATAGCTGCCTACCTCTAAGCAAGGCCCCAAGGTGGAGGCTGCTAGTGCATAACGATAAAGACAGGCACCTTCTTCAGGGTGAAGAAAACCTTTAACTGATTCTGGATCCAGGGGTAGTTTCATTAAAGCTCTATTTAGCTAGATAGATAAAGGACTGACTTAGCAGAACAAAGTTCGATGCCTGTGGTTACACAGCTTAGGACCGTTAGCCACCAATACCAAAGAAGACAATGACAAACGCAATGGGCACAAAAGCAGCGAAATAGGCCATTAAATTAGCCATATCATTGTTTGAGTCTTCAGCACTGAGGCTAAATCGAGAACCCAGCAACAACCAGGAAAAACCCGCCAATACAAAGGCGCTGATGAAAGTTAAAATTAACGCTGCCATAGCTATAAGACCAGTTAGTTTTTAGAACAGAGAGACTCTTATAACACTTAAACCCTTTAAACCTTCCGCCTATTTGGCTGGTTTAAAGTGCCGCCGCAAAGACGGCACTCAGATCATAGGGCATGTTAAACCCGTTTACATTGCATTTAGTTGCAACATGCCACGTGGCTTGGCGCCATCAAGATTCACAATAGACTCGTAGTTAGACGCTATGTCTTCTACGGTTGCATCCACGCCAATCTGCACGCCTTCGTTTTCAACAATACAAGCAATAGAGAACTTGCCACCTTGGGCTTGCAAAATTACACCATTTGGCGCGTCTTCACTGACCAAGAATATGGCTGCCGGAGTGACCAGTTCTGGTCCCAACTTTTCTAGCACAGCTTCTGGCATGAGGTCTTCGGTCATGCGTGTTGCAGCAACCGGTGCAATGGTATTGGTGTGAATGTTATTTTTTGCACCTTCAATTTTTAAGCTGTGCATTAAGCCAACTTGACCGAGTTTGGCTGCGCCATAGTTTGTTTGGCCAAAGTTACCATACAAGCCCGTTGGCGAAGTGGTCATCAAAATACGACCATAGTTTTGTGCTTTCATAATGGGCCATACCGCGTGGGCGCAATAGGCAGCACCCATTAGGTGGACGTTAACTACCATATCGAAATCGTCTAGGGTCATCTTGGAGAAAGACTTATCACGCAAAATGCCGGCGTTGTTGATCAATACGTCAACTCGGCCCCATGCGTTCATTGCGTCATCTACCATGCTCTGTGCACCGGCTCGATCTGAAACTGATCCGCCGTTGGCAATGGCTTCGCCGCCCATGGCCTTAATCTCTGCAACCACAGCTTCAGCAGCATCTGAAGAGCCGCCACTGCCGTCCATTGAACCACCTAGATCATTAATCACAACTTTGGCGCCACGACGGGCCAGCTCTAAGGCGTGACAACGGCCCAAACCACCACCAGCACCGGTTACGATGGCTACCTGATCTGCAAATGAAATCGACATATGTTCTCTCCAATAATTGGGTTTATTAACTAAACTGGTTTTTGGCTGCTTATTTAACTAATAATTTAGCTACTAAGGCCGAATACCAAAACTCACTGGCCCCACTAAGGTCTCTAGTTGAGGCTGAATCCAATCTATCCATTCACACAGCACTGGCCGTGTTTCTCTGGGGTCGATCAGTTCGTGTACTGCAAAAGACTCTGCTCGAGGGAAAGGCGAACGCGCTTCGCGCAGTTTGTCCTCTAACTCTCGACGTTTGGCTTCTGGATTTTCTGCCGCAGCAATTTCACGATGGAATGCCACCGCAACACCACCTTCAATAGGCAAGGGTCCGGATTCTACGGAAGGCCAAGCCAATATGTAAGCACCCGGCGCATAGTGTGCGGCGGTAGCCACACCAAAACCTTTGTGCACTTGAATCACCGCCCAAGGCATAGTCGACTGGGCTGCTGCTGCAACCGCTGCCATTCCATAACGTATGGTGCCTGCGGCCTCAGACTCTGGCCCAATCATAAAGCCTGGTTGATCAATAAAATTAACAATGGGTACATGGAAGGTGTCGCACATTTCTACAAAGCGCCGATACTTTTGCGCAGCCTCAGCGGTCATGGCGCCAGCGTAATGCATGCAATCATTGGCCAGCACACCCACCGGCTGACCGTCTAGTGTCGCCAAGCCGCATATCTGACTGGGGCCGTAATGGGGCGCAATTTCAAAGAAACTGTCGGCATCTATAATCTTGTTCACAATGGCGCGCATATCAAAACCGGTATTACTTTCACGGGGCACCGCGGTGAGCAAACTTTGATCCATGCGCTCTATGGGGTCGGTGTTTTCTCTTCTTGGCGTACGCTGCCAAACATTGCTCGGCAAATAGCTTAAGAACCGCTGAATTTGCGCCAGTGCGTCGTGCTCGTCTTCAGCAACATTATCGACAATACCGCTGCGCACATGCACTTCGGCACCACCCAGTTCTTCCTTGGTCATCTTTACGCCAAGGGCGCGCTCAACCAATGCCGGCCCACCTATGAGCACTTGGGCGGTATGCCGAGTCATCACTGAAAAATGCGATGCCACCAAGCGACCCGCAGGAAATCCTGCCACCGCGCCCAGCGCCGCTGAGGCCACGGGCACAACGGTCATAGCATCAGCAATAATTTTAAATCTGGGTTCAGTAAATACCGGATCGCCCACAGTGCCACCTTTCTTGGCACCGCCTTTTACACTACCACCACCGCCTTCCAACATCCGTACTAGGGGTGTTTTGTATTGCACTGCAAGGTGTTCGGCGTAAACGCTTTTGCGCAACCCTGCGGCATTGGGCGAACCGCCTTTCAGCGTAAAGTCTTCACCTGCAACCACTATTCTGCGCGCATCTACTTTGCCAAAACCAACAATGTAGTTTGCGGGCACATATTCAATGAGTTGGTCGTTTTCGTCATAAACAGGGCTAGCTGTAGCCTGACCGTGTTCTCTAAAACTGCCGTCGTCTATAAGTACATCAATGCGCTCGCGAATAGTCATGCGACCACGACTATGTTGCTTGGCAATACTTGCTTCGCCACCTTGCTGCTTGGCTAGGTAGCGTCGACGCTCAATTTCTTTAACTTCTGATTCCCAACTCATGGCTGTTACTCTGGGTTGTTAGCTTAAATAGCGACTCTGGGTAGTTTTTTTGGATTGCTATTCTGGATTGCTAATCTGGATTGCTGTTCTGGATTGCTAATCTGGATTGCTAAAAGCTGGCGCACGTTTTTCAAAATTCGCCTTAACGGCTTCTACTTGATTCGGCGTGCCTATGAGCGCCCCTTGCAGTGAAGCTTCCAGTTCTAAACCCGTACGCTCATCTGCATGCCAAGCGGCCTCAAACAACTCTTTTGCAGAACGCACAGCATCGGGTGACTTAGATGCAATCTCTTTGGCCAAATCCATGGCATGGGCATAGGGGTCATCGCTGACATGGGTGACTAAACCTGCTTCTAGGGCCTGCTCACCATTTAGAATTCGGCCGGTAAAGGTCAGCTCTTTGGCCAAATCCATAGGCATAAGATCGCGTAGGGTTTGGGTAAGGCTCATATCTGGGATAAGACCCCACTTAATTTCCATAATGGACATTTTCATATCTGGCGCCGCAATACGAATATCTGCCCCTAAGGCCACTTGGGCGCCGCCACCAAATACCACGCCATGCAATGCGGCAATGACCGGCACCGGCAAGCGTTTCCAAACCAATGCTGGGCGTTGGGCGAAGTTTTCAACTCTTTCGTCTTTTTGCAGTAGGGTATTTTCGGTACTGCCTTTTTTCCGCGAGCCATCACCCATGGCGGTAAAACTGCCCATATCTAAACCAGCACAAAAGCCACGACCATTACCAGACAGCACCACAGCGCGCACTTCTTTCGACTCGGCCAAAGATTCACCTGCATCAATAATAGCTTTGAACATATCAGGGCTTAGCGCATTATATTTTTCAGTACGGTTCAAGCGGACGTCTGCCACGCCATCTTTGATTTCTATAGTAACTAGATCTTGTTCCATGATGTGCCTCTTTTGCTTTGCTTTCGCTCTAGTTGTTTTGAGCTGATTTTTATTAGTTCTGTTTGGGTTAACTTGCGTCTTAGTTTTCTATTATGGCGAGCACTTGGTCTTCTTCAACCTGCTCTTCAGGCGCCACCAGAACCTTTACCAAGGTGCCAGCCACCGTTGCTTCAACGGGAATTTCCATTTTCATAGATTCTAAAATAATAATTACATCGCCCACCGCAACCGTGGCGCCTGCTTCTAACAGCACCTTCCATACGTTACCCGTTACTTCACTTTCAATATCGTGCTTAGCCATTTCTCTCCCCTCTAATTTTTCTCTGCGCTGTAGCGCTTCACTCGCTCTGTTACAGTCCAATATAACGCAATATTGCTGGCGCTTTTAGTGCTAGCCCAGACCCCGATTACGCTGGTAAAAGCGGCCATCTAAATTTTATTAAACTTTAGCTCGCGCTTTGATTCGCACCTTTACTTGGCGTCTTTAACTTGAACCTTTACTTAAAACTTTTACCTTAAACCATTACCTTAAACCCTTACCTTAAACCCTTACTTGGCACATTTACTTCGCGCCTTGTTTAGCGCTTTGTTTAGCACTTTGGATACGCTGAATAATATTGGTATCTACTTCGCCACGAAGAAATGCCGGGTCTTGTAATACTTGGATGAGCAGCAACGCATTAGTGCGCACGCCTTGCACTTGAAACGCCTTAAGGGCGATCAACAGTCGACCAATGGCTTGGGCCCGGGTATCACCTTTAGCAATGATCTTCGCCAACATTGGGTCGTAATAGGGCGATACAACTTGGCCTTGTTGATAACCGGTTTCTACCCGTACGGCGAACAGCTTAGGCGGCTGAAAAACGCTGAGGGTGCCGGTAGATGGAAACTGTGTTTCCGGGTCTTCGGCGTACAGTCTGGCTTCTATGGCAAAGCCTTGGCGGGTGACGTTAGTGGGTAAACTGCCACCGCAAGCCAAGCTAATTTGTAGCTGCACCAAATCTAACCCAGTAACTTCTTCGGTGACCCCGTGTTCTACCTGAATACGCGTATTCATCTCTAAAAAACCAACTTCTCCAGATGGCGTGTAAAGGGTCTCCACAGTGCCTAAGTTGTCATAACCCAGCTTGGCACATATGCCTGCACTGGTTTCTGCCTGCGCCAATAGCGCATGGCTATCAATGCCGGGAGCCGGGCTTTCTTCAATCAATTTTTGATGCCGTCGCTGTACTGAACATTCGCGCTCAAATAGATGAATGGCGTTGCCTTGCTGGTCTGCGATAATTTGAAATTCGATGTGTCGTGGTGCTTCAATCCACCGCTCTAGATAAACGCCCGAGGTTGCAAAGGCCGAACTGGCAATGGCTTTGGCTTGGCTCAGGGCCTGGGCGAGTTGGTCTTTTTCGTACACCACTTGCATACCCATGCCACCGCCACCGCCGGCAGGTTTAACCACCAATGGAAAACCTTCGCGCTGGGCAAAAGCCTCGGCCTCTGCAATATCTGTAATGAGTTCGCTGCCGGGGAACACGGGCATACCCAACTTGGACATAATCCCTCGGGCGCTGACTTTGTCGCCCATCTGGTCCAGCCATTTAGGCGACGGTCCTATAAAAACCAGCCCTTCATCAATTACACGTTGAGCAAAATCTGCGTTTTCCGACATAAAGCCGTAACCCGGATGTATGCCATCTGCCCCGCACTTATGCGCAATGACCATAATCTGATCTTGGTCTAAATAACTTTCTACCGAAGTGTTACCGGTTAATGGGTAGGCCTCGGTGGCTTCAGCAATATAGGGGGCTTGGATATCTGCTGGTGAATAGACAACAACGCTTTGTATCTTCAGCTCTTTGCAGGCGCGCACAATTCTGCGCGCGATAGCGCCGCGGTTAGCTATGAGAAGTTTTTTAAGCATGGGGGCCCACCAAAGAATTATCCACTTCGCTACTTGCCGCCAATTCAAGTCGCAGGTAGTCCACCAACTCTTCGCAGGTAACAACAAACCCGGCCAGGCCGCGGGTCTGGGTGGCCGCAGTAGTTTTGTTGATGTTATGGGCGCGTTGCACCTGACTCAGCAATAGTTCACTGAGTGCTAAAGACAAAGTGAATTTGTACATAAATGTACTTTGCGGGCCGGTGTGATCAGCGGGCCGGTGAAGTGGCAGACTTGCAAGGGTCTGCTGAATAGCCGCCACCAAATCTAAGCAACTAGTGTGCTCAATCAACTCAAGGCACTGATTGAGCATCCAGTGCGACCAATAGTTGGGTTGGTCGCAGAGCTTTTTATATTCCAGCCAATCCATTAGATCCAACCCTTGGCACTTTGGCCTCTATAGCCCCATTCAGACTATTTAAAACTACAGGGACAAATGCTCGCCAGTGAGCAGGTGATAGGCCTCTAAGTAACGAGCGATGCTGCGATCAATTACCTCATCTGGCAGTGCTGGGCCTGGGGATGTTTTGTCCCACTCGCCGCTAGCAACCACTGTTTCTAGATAGTTGCGCACAATCTGCTTATCAAAACTGGCTTGCTCGCGTCCTGGCTGCCAATCATCTGCAGGCCAAAATCGTGAGCTGTCTGGAGTAAAAATTTCATCAATAAGAATTGGTTCGTCGCGGCCATTTATTTGGCCAAACTCAAATTTGGTGTCGGCAAGAATAATGCCTCGTCCAGCCGCATAATCCCTAGCCGAACTGTATAGCGCTAGGGTTTTTTCGCCCAGCCAATGCATCAATTCTTCGCCTACCTCTTCTGCACCTTGGGCAAAGCTGATGTTTTCGTCATGACCATCTGTGGCTTTGGTCGACGGGGTAAACAGCGGCTCTGCTAGACGGTCGCTGTTTTGCAAACCCACTGGCAGAGTAATGCCACAGATTTCACCGCTACGCTGATAGTCTTTCCAGCCGCTGCCGGTAATGTAGCCACGAGCAATGCACTCAATCGGTACTACTTGCGTCTTCCGGCAAAGCATAATTCTACCGGCCAGGCTTTGACGCTGAGCATCGGTAAGACCGGGCACATCGGCGACATCAGTGCTGATCAGGTGATGGGGGACTGTGTCCGCAAAATGATCAAACCAAAATTTGGAAATTTGTGTGAGAACAATACCTTTGCCTGGCAGGCCGTTTTGCATCACCACGTCGAAAGCACTGATGCGGTCGGTGGCAATAATCAACAGCGCTTCCTCACCAGAAGCCAAAGTTACATCATATAGATCGCGAACCTTACCAGTACGCTTGTTTAGTAGATTAAGGTCGGTCCCAAGCAAAGCTGATGCCATCGAAAAAGATCCCTGTAAATTATTATAAAAAGTAGGTTTACGACGTTATGCCGCCGTCAGCTAAGTATACAGAACCGGTGATAAATGCGCTCTCATCGCTGGCTAAAAACAACATAATATTGGCAATATCCTCTGGTTCTGCGTAGCGCTGCATTGGAATACCCGCTTCGATTCCAGCCTTTGCTTCATCGGCCTCACCTGGGCGCATACCTTCTTCAAGAGAGCGCATCATGCGGGTGTTCACAGGTGCTGGGTTAACCGTGTTTACGCGAATATTCTGCGCCGCAAATTCACGCGAGGCCGACTTCATCAGGCCGATAACAGCGTGCTTACTGGTGGCATAAGGCGCAACACTGGCGCCGCCCTTCACACCCATAATACTTGAGGTAATTATTACACTACCACCGCCACGCTTTTGCATTTCTGGCACCACAGCGCGCAGACCAAGAAACGGCCCCTTCACGTTGACGTCCATCACTTGATCAAAACGGGCTTCGTCATAATCTAGAATGGACGCGACATCGCCTTCAATGCCAGCGTTAGCCAAAAAGATATCGACGCCGCCAAAGCGTTCGGTAGCCACTTCAGCCATTGCATTATTATCTGCAGCGCGCGTGACATCACCAACATGGTAGCTGACTTTGTTGCTGGCTATTTTGCTGCAGGCTTGGCTCAGCGCCTGCTCGTCTAAATCTACCAACAATACTGAAGCACCTTCGGCAACAAATCGTTTGCCCGCGGCTATACCTATGCCACCAGCGCCACCGGTAATAATGGCAACTTTGCCGTCTAATCTTCCCATGCTAACTCTCCAATCACATGTGCGCTGTCCGCGCCTTTAAAAATATCTTTCCCAACAGTGATCTGGCTAACCGCCGCAGCCGATAAAGGCCTGCTGCAAATCGGCCAATAAATCTTCGCTGTCCTCAATGCCCACAGAAATCCGAATGAGCGATTCATCAATACCCATACTGGCACGACGCTCTGGGCCCATTTCAAAATAAATGGTATGCGCTACCGGAATAGACAACGTACGGTTATCGCCTAAGTTGCTGGACTTTACGATGACCTGAAAGCGGTTCATAAGCTCCCAAAGATCAACGCCATCCGCCAGTTCAAAACTAAACAGGCCGCCAGGATAGCGAAACAAATCTGCTGCACGTTGATGCTGGGGGTGAGACTTTAGGCCCGGGTAATAAACGGCTTTCACGGACTGGTGCTGGTCTAAGAAAGTGGTCATAGCCAGTGCATTGGCGCATTGCTGGGTTTGGCGTAACGCTAGGGTTTCAGCGCCAATGGCAATATGATGCGCCGCCTCTGGACCAAGACTGGCACCAAAATCTCGCAGGCCCTTTTTCTTAATTTGGGTAATACCCCATTTATGCGGATCGCCGCTTTTGTAAGGGTCGTAAATATTCTCGAATTTGGTCCAATCATAAAGACCGGTTTCGGTAATTGCTCCGCCCAAGACATTGCCGTGACCACCAATATATTTGGTCAGGCTATTCACAATTAAGCTGGCGCCTACCTTTGCAGGCTGAAACAGGTAAGGCGAGGTCATGGTGTTATCAACAATATAGACCAAGCCTTTCTCAGCACAAAAGTCGCCAATAGCCTGTAAATCAGCAATTTGCGTGCGCGGATTAGCGATGGTTTCGACAAAGACCAATTTGGTTTTTTCAGTCACCGCTTGGATCACAGCATC
>CAJJAQ010000024.1 GCA_905182095.1 uncultured Pseudomonadales bacterium
GTTTATACACCGGGACATACCTCAAACCACTTATGTTTTCAGTTAAGAGAGCAAAAAGCTCTTTTTACCGGCGACCACGTAATGGGCTGGTCAACAAGTATCATTTCGCCACCAGATGGTGATATGGCCGACTATATTTTGAGCTTAGAGCTACTCCTCGAGCGCGATGATGAAATTTACTGGCCTACACATGGGCCATGCATTGATGAACCTAAAGCCCATGTGCAAGCGTATATCGCTCACCGTCTAGAAAGAGAGCAGCAGATTGTTGCCTGCATCCAAGGTGGAACTTTCAAAATTCGCGAAATGGTGCCATTAATGTATAAAGACACGCCGGAGTTTATGTATCCGGCTGCAGCCCGCAGTGTCCTAGCTGCTATGGAAAATTTGATAAAAAAGGGCAGTGTCGAAGGCTCCAATGGTGTCACCATGGACAGCGACTATAGCTTGGCATAAATCTTTTGTTCAAGGTCTTCTAGGAACGGCCTGATGAGAAAGAATTAGTGATTGCGGACACAACTGCTGGGGTTTACCCAGCAGAAACAACGCGGTCTGTCCTAAAGATTTCATCTTCTGCGTGCCGCTGACCTGCTAAAGGCAATTGGATTAAAAATACCACGCCAGTGTTGTCCAGCAAGTTCATCGCATTCACGGCACCGCCATGGTGTTCAGCGATTATTCGTACCACATATAACCCTAAGCCAAAGTGCAGGCGATTTTCTTGGCCCCGGTGACTGACCATTGAATCAAATACCGATTTGCGCACATCTTCGCTTAAAGTAGGGCCGCGATTAGCTACAGAAATTTGCAGAGTGTCACGAAAACAATCTAACTGAACGCGAATAGGCGAATCTCGGCGATGAAAATCTACTGCGTTATCAATTACCTTGTCCATGAGCTGCTCAATACGAAAATCCGAAACCAGCGCATAAGCTGAATTTTTTGCGCCCCGATAGGTGAAATCTGCATCAGGATGACTCAACGAGCAATTAGCCACATAGCTGGAGAGTAGAACATCCAAATCAATAATTTCTAATTCTTCGGCCTCTAATGATTCTTCAAGATTCGCCGCATCAGCCAAATTCTGTACGATAGATCCAATCCGGTTAACGCCGCGTTGAGCACTTTCTAGATATTTACTCTGATCAATGCCGGGGTATTCTTCGGCGAGGTTCTGCAATGAAGTACTTAGCGTATTCAACGGGTTGTTAATTTCATGCCGCAACGTTCGCGGCATGCTCTCGAGAAACGTATTGTGTTGATTCAACTTTTCTAACATATTAGATACGCTTCTAGCCAAATCGCCAATTTCGTCACCAGCACCAATTTCACTTAACAACTGGAATTTCTTCAAACGCCCACGAGCATCAATGGCAGAGCTGGCCTCTCGTCTCAGGTTACGTATGCGCCAAGCCAAGCGCCCTGCAAATGCAAGTAACGAGACAAAAATAGCAAACAAACTGAGTACAGACAAAAGCAATACTTGTTCTAACGCCGAGCGTTGAAAGCGCAAAATATCATCTATGTTTTGTTCCACAATCACAGTGCCAATCACTGCTTCGGCAGAAATAATCGGGTGGGCCGCCAAAATAAGCTCCTGCGTCTCGGAAACTCGATTAAGTAAAGCAATGGGTTCTCCACCAAGACTCACAGCGATGGCTTTATCTGCTGGGTTGTCACCGCCGTCTTCTATAGATCTAGCAATTCCGCCTCTGGACCGGTCTAGGGATTCGCCGGTGACCCTGCGGTGTAGCCAGGGACGAATATCATCAAACCAAACGGATACAGTAGCAAACCAACCTTGTTCTGCGTCTTGTGGAGATTCTGGACGAATGCTGCCGGCTTCTGCTCTGACTCGTTGCTGACTATCGATAACTAATATTCGTGCACCCGCATAGCCAAGTCCCTGAACAATCTTACGCACCTCAGGCGTGCGCAAAACAACTAGGTTAAAGTTCTGTTTTTCCGTCTGCGGTAATGTTTGAGTACTGGCAACAATCTCACGATCAACGACGTCATCAACGTCTACAAAGGTCATACCAAAAAAGGCCCGAGAGCCGAGTAAGTCTAGTGGAATACGGAATTCAGCGAAAAAACCATCGGCTTCGGGCGTCTCTTTTAAGACTCCTTGTATGCGATTATCTGCATTACCTGTATCCGAAAATCTCCACTGCTCATCCATTGAAAAGCCAGTAATCACTTTACTTTCCTGCAATACCAGGGAAACCCGCCCGTCAGCGCCGTCGGTGCGAATAAAATTTAAACGAATATGATCAGCGTTATCTAGGCGCAAATAATCAGCGTCGCGATAAACAATCGATTGGTCTTGAATACGCATGTGCACATACAAATATTCCGCGCGCTCACCGAGTAATAAGGAAAAATCTGCATCGCTGTTACCCGTAGTCGAACCGAATTTTAGATAAGCTTTCTGTGCATCTTCACCCCAGTCATCGGCGTCACCGTCTAAGCGAATTGTGCTTTGTAACGGCATTGCATAAAGTGATTCAAAGTCTTCAACGTTAACGGGTAGATCGTTAAATAAGTCTTCACGACCGTTGAATAAAGTAGAAATGCCCTCCGCCGTTAGTAGCTGTGCCTGAGACTGCCCTTGAATGAGCAAACGCTCCATTTCGACTAACTGCAAATAGCTGAACCAAGGGATAACCAGCAAAGCCAGACCCATCATTGCTAGTTTTGTGCCTAACCTCGGGCCGCGAAATTTGAGTTTGAATGCCATCTAATACGCTACAAAAATTATTGATCTAGCCAACGATAACCAAATCCATACTCGCTTTTAATACAAGAAAATGCGCCGTCAATTTTTTCAAATTTTTTGCGTATGTTGCGCATATGAGTATTTATAGTGTTATTTGTTACCAGACTTTGCATGGTTGCATTCATCAGCGTTTCATAACTCACCGCGTGGCCGGGCATACGCACGAGTTTCGCCAACATACGAAACTCTGTTCCTGACAGATCAATGCGTTCGCCACGCCAAGCCACCAATAAGGCATCTTGATCCAGCGCCAATTCACCAATGTTTTTACCAGTGGCGCTCTCTTTGCGATCCTGATCACTGCGCACTTCGTTGATCCGCAGCAAGGATGAAATTCGTTCAGCCAAGTAGTCTAAAGATATTGGCTTCGGCAAGTAGTCCCAAGCACCCAAACGTAAGCCGGAGATCTTGTCTATTTCGTTAATTCTCTCAGTGAGAAAAATTACTGGCAAATTCGGCGCCCGGGTCAGTAAATCTCTGCAAAGTTGAAAACCAGCATCCACTTCGTCACCCAAAATAATGTCGAGAATAGCTAAGTCGGGTAGCGCATCATCAAACCCTACTAAGGCTTCTTCACGACTACCAAACGCGCGGACCGTGTAGCCCTTTTTGGAGATTGCATCCATGTAGTTCGATCGTTGATCAGGATCATCCTCAACAATGACGATATTTTTTGGCAAAATAGACACCCTTCAATTCATTTGCTTAACACATTCTAGCTGGTTTAGAGCCAATGACGACTGTTTTGTTCATCCCCCACAAGTCGTCTTTGCG
>CAJJAQ010000025.1 GCA_905182095.1 uncultured Pseudomonadales bacterium
TGGACTGGACTGGACTGGACTGGACTGGACTGGACTACTTTGCGCCACTGAGGTTGTGGTGAAGGAGGTTGGTGTCGCTAGAGGTCTTCTTTAGATTCTTTTAGCGCCGCTTTCTTTTCTTGTCGAGCTTCGCGAATTTTCCAAAACACTACAATGATTAGGGCGATAACTATGAAGTTTGCTACCACTTCATGCAGGGGTATAGCTGGAGGCTGTAAATCATGCTGCGTGCCGATTAACACTAGTAGCGGTATGCCAAGCATAAGAAAATAGCGAATCTGCCGGCAGACAGCGCAAACTGGTTCCTTCTTTTTCGTTTTATTATGCATTAAGGGCCGTTGGCTGGCTGACTAGCAAGGCGTTAGTTTTTGTTGGAAAACGGTAGGTTTTCGAAACTGTTCTTCATGCTTTCACTGGTGCTGTTCATTTGTTCAATGATCTGCTGCATGGCTAAAAACTGGCTTGTATAACGTGCCTCTACCTTGGCCATTTTTTCTTCCAAAGTAGTTAATTCTTCTGCGTAGTCAGAGTTTTTGCTCTTAAGAGAGGATTGCTGGGTATTCAAATAGGCATCTGATGCGGTTGCTTCTGAAATCAGCTTTGCTAAGTCTCCAGCAATACCCGCCGAGGCGGTGCTGTTTGTTGACTGATCGTCTGTGTTGGCGGAAAAAGCTTTTACAATATCTGCGTAGTTATCGGCTAAGGCGATATCTAACTTCTTATCGTCAACTTCCATTTGCCCTGTTTTGTTCACACTAATGCCCATATCGGACAAGGTGTTGATATTGGTGCCAGGCGTAGACGACGTGTTCAGTACCACGTTTCGCAGCTGTCTGGTCATAGACCGAAAAATGCTATCGCCTGCTAGTGGGCCATCTACGGTGGAGCTAGATAGTTCATCTAATTGACGCTTGGCCTCATTGTAGATGGCTACGAAATCTACAATATTTGCTCTGGCTTCGCTATTGTCTTGATTGATCGCCAGGGAAGCGGCGCCGGTCGTTGGCCCGTTAAGGGTTAGAGTTACACCGGTCAAAACATCATCAATGACGTTAGTTGCTCGGGTGAAATCGATACCATTAAGTGAAATGTTGGCATCGGTTGCAGTTTGCACAGACGAAAAGGTCAGTGAGCTTTCGCTGGAGGTAAGACTAAAGGCTTTTTCTGCACCGGTCTCACCGATCAATTGAATTCTGTAGTTGTTGCCGTTACCGCCGGTATCGACAATCTCTGCGGTGACACCCAAGTTGGCATTATTAATTGCAGCAACGGTACTTTGGAGGGTTGGCTCGTTAACAACAATATTTGTCGTAGAGGTGGAAGAGGAACCGATCACCATAGATAGGGTAATGGCAGCCCCGCCGTTTAAGCTTGCACTAGTGGAGGCAAACTCACTTGAAACACTGCGCTGCTCCTGGGCAATTTGGCTTACGGTGATAGAGTTCGACCCGGTTCTCGCGTTGCTGGTTGTGGTAACGGAGAACGCATCTTTTTGGCTATTGCTGACGCCGTAAGTCTTAAAGTCTGAGGCGTCGTTGAGGCGCTCTGCGGCCGCGGACAATACGTTGAGTACAGATACTGCTTTGCCCATGCCACTAATGGAGGCTTCTGAGTTGGCGATGCGTCTTTCAATACGAGCTTTTGCTGGAGCTCTTTCGGCCTCAACCAATGCATCAACAATCTTCCTAGTATTAAAGGAAGCGCCGGCGCCAAGCGCATTAATGAAATCTGTTTCAGCCATAACGGTATGTCAGTTTGTGTTTTGGTTTAATTGTAAGTGTAGTCGGTATATTTCATGAAAACTTTAGTTTTTCACCTAAATGTATACCGTAAATGCACTCACGCCCTTGCTCTCCGGTTTTTATGGGCAAGCTTTTAGCCAGCCATATAAGCAGGCGTCTTCGCAGACTCTCAGTTCCGGAGAAAAATTCCAAGCTATTTAGCCTGATTAGGTGGTTAAGATGCGTAACCTGTCAGATTTTCACCACTTTGGAGTAAACAAAGCAACTACCGTGCCATTTTTCCGGTAACTCTTTGAAATTTAGGAGAAGTATGGGTGAACTAGATAAAACTTCGTTGGTTCACCCCAATTTTGGAAGTTTTTGCCACACGTGTGCTCTTCCCCCGTCGTTACTGTAGTCCCATTCTTGGCACTATATGGTTCTTTGTTCGATTGTGAACCAGTTTCATTGAAGGCTTGTTACGGCGAGTAATCCACTTTTGTGATCTTTTTGATAAATCGGACTGCCTGTTGTCGGACTATGTGCAGGTTGCCTTGAAGATATAGCTCGCGCTTTTATGGGTATCGCAAATTCTTAGGTGTTCCTATAAAGTTGACAGATCCTTCATGAACAGAAGCCCCGTTTAGTGTCTGAAACGATCATCGGCAACAGTCCTGCGACCCAGGACCTCCTAGCACTGATAGGCGCCATTGCGCCAACAGAAGCCAGTGTGTTGATCACAGGGGAAAGTGGTGCAGGTAAAGAACTGGTAGCCCAAGGCATTCACGACAAATCACTGCGCAACACCCAACCCTTTGTGGCGGTAAACTGTGGGGCTATTCCCGCCGAGCTTTTAGAGAGTGAGCTTTTTGGTCATAAAAAGGGCTCCTTTACGGGTGCCATTAGTGATCATGTGGGACGGGTGCAATCTGCACACACAGGAACCCTCTTTTTAGATGAAATAGGCGATATGCCTATGGCCATGCAAGTAAAATTGCTGCGGGTGCTACAAGAGAAGGTTGTGGTGCCTGTAGGCTCGAACAAACCGATCAAGGTAGATATAAGGGTGGTTGCCGCCACCCACAGAAATCTTGAAGAGGAGATAACGGCAGGGCGCTTTCGTGCCGACCTCTACTATCGTATTAATGTTGTGCCAGTTTGTGTTGCTCCGCTGCGCGAACGCAGGGAGGAGGTACCCGCTTTGGTGGAGCACTTTGCAAAGATTTTTGCAGCGGATAAAAACGCCGTACTTATCCTTGATAGTAAATTTCTGCGGGTAATGAAAGCCTACGATTGGCCCGGCAACGTGCGTGAGTTATCTAATATGATGCACCGCCTTTCGGTTTTACATCCAGCTCAGCACCTATCTATTCAAGACGTAGCGCCAACTATGTTGCCGGCAGGTATGGGTGACCTTGCCTGTGATGTAGGTGAGTCAGAGCAGTCTTCGCTGTTAGACATGATGTTCGATGATGATGCCCTCCCGGCTTCGCAATCAACAGATATGCAACGGGCTGGCCCTGTAGCCACTGGTAGCCAGGAATCGCTCTCAGAGGATGATAGAGAGTTTGAATCTATCATCATGCGCGCCCAAGGGTTCGACGACTTCCGGCAACAAGGCCAATCCCTGAAGGGTATTCTGAGCGATGTGGAACAAGATATTATCCAGCGAGCATTGACCGAAACCGATGGCAATGTAAGCCGTTGTGCGAAGTTGTTGCGTATGCAGAGGACGACGCTAATAGAGCGCATTAAGAAGTACGACCTTAAAGTGGTTGCCGCCTAATAATTTGTCAAATTGGTTGGCCGTGTACCCACAGACCAGAGCCTAGGGAGGTTGTGGCAGGCCTGTCGAAATAACGACACTTACCTTTTCAACAACACGGCAAGCGCCGGCAAATACTGGCAATTATTCGCCACTCCTCCATAACCTATTGTTTTATAACAATTTTATTCTTGGCACGGCATTTGCTTTAAGTCCTGCATCGAATGTTATTTTGTGAAGCGATTTTATGTATCAAGAACAATCAATAGACCTTATCTGGGACGAGTCCTCACCCATAGACACCAGCGTTATGGCGTTATTGACCAAGGCCGGCTTCTTGCCACAGAGCATGGGTCCTGCCGAAGTGGCGCGCTACGTTGACCAAAATGGCTTCGGCCCCTGTGTTTTGTGCATGCACCGCAGAGAACTGCCGAACATAGAAATGATTCGTACCCTAAAGCAGCATTACGGCGCCAAGATCTATTTGGTACTGCGCGTTGCACCGGGTGATTTGGACAGCACCATCGAGGCCATTAAGTGTGGTGTAGATGATGTGATCTCCGATGGCGATGATCAACTGCATCGTTGGGAAAAGATTGCCAGCCTCGCACGCTTGCGCCTATTGAAAAACGATTCCTACGTCTTTGTCGATGAAACCAGCCAGCACTTATTGGCCTTGGTAGAAAGAGTCGGTGCCGCTGAAGTGACCGCGTTAATGTGTGGTCCCACCGGATCAGGTAAAGAAGTGCTAGCGCACTTGACTCACGATTTTTCACCGCGCCGAGATGGCCCGTTTATTCCCGTGAACTGTGCGGCATTGCCTGAGGCATTGGCTGAAAGCCTCTTATTCGGTCATGCCAAAGGCGCTTTCACTGGTGCTACTAAAAGCACTGACGGATTTTTTACACAGGCCCAGGGCGGTACGCTATTTCTTGACGAAATCGGCGAGTTAACCTTGGCCCTACAAGCAAAACTACTCAGAGCAATTCAAGAGAAAGAGATATTGCCAGTGGGTAGTGCGGTTTCCCATAAAGTTGATGTACGCATTGTCGCAGCCACCAACAGAGATTTGCGCGCAGCCATCCGCAGCGGCATGTTTCGCGAAGACCTATATTTCCGCGTCAGTACCTTCCGTATCAATGTACCGGGGCTATCTGCGCGCTTAGATGACATTTTGCCACTGGCGAATTATTTCTTGGTTAAGCATGGGCGCGAGGAAGTTATGTTGCAACTTGCACCCGAGGCATCCGCTAAGCTTTTGTCCTACTCTTGGCCGGGCAATGTTCGGGAACTAGAAAATGTCATTCAACGAGCAATCGTTTTGACCAATGGCGGCGTTATTGATGCCACCAACCTGATTTTTGATGACCCTATTGAAGACTATGGTCAGAGCTACGTGCCGAATTTCCCGCCCAGCTACCGCTCCTCCTATGCGGATAATCAGCGACCTCAAGAGCCACAACATTTTGATGGTGCTCAATCTGCAAGAAACACAGCTTGGTCTGAGGGTTTGGAAAGAGTCAGCAACCCATTTGCAATGCAGACGAACAATGGCAACGGCTATGTTAGCGCACCGGAAACTCAACGCAGTGACTCAGGTCCTGGGCTGCAGGGTGCCATGGATGCGAACGAATTCCGTATTATTGTCGACACCATTAAAAACACTCGTACCCGCCAGGAAGCCGCAGACGTACTAGGCATTAGCCAACGTACTTTGCGTTACAAAATTGCGCGTATGCGCGAGCGCGGTATCCAGATTCCTAAGCGACGGTCGGCGTAAATCATGAACAGTGTAAGTAATCATTATCAGTCCCAAGTTGCTGACTTGTTGAGTCAGATCAGAGCACAACAAAGTCGTAACGATCTTGTTCGCGGCGACACAAGTATGGACCTTAGCCAACTTGTTCAAGGCGCAGAACAGACCTCGAGCAAGGGTTTTGGCAACCTTATGGTTGAGGCTTTAAATGACGTCAATGAAACCAGTCATGCCAGTATGGTGTTGAAAGATGCATACGAAAAGGGTGAAAACATCCCTCTTACAGATGTAGTTTTAGCGATGCAAAAGGCCTCAATTGGTTTTGAAGCAACCCTCCAGGTGCGCAATAAGCTAGTTCGCGCATACGAAGACATTAAGAATATGCCGGTTTAGGCACTGACCTTTTCCGCATTAGTTAATAAATAGAGAATCCCATGGCAGAAGCTACTCTTGACCCAAATTCAAACGCACTAATGGCAAATCCATTAGGCGCAGGTGCACCCAGTCCAGCAGGGAATTTACCCAGCGCAGGTTTGGGCGGACAGATGAGTGCCCCATTGGGAGGTAATCCAGGCAACGGTCTAACTGAGACCCCTGCCGTAACTGGACCATTAGCGATTTTAGAAAACCCTGCGGTGAAACAGGCGTTGCCAGCAATTTTCGGACTTGTTTCATTAGCAGTATGCGTACTTTTTTACTTATGGGTCTCTGCACCTACTTACCGCTCCGTATATCCAGGTATGTCCGAGTCGGATAGACAAACCGCACGTGAGGCGTTATCCGCTGCAGGTTTTACTTCGCGCATTGATCAAAATAATGGCGCTCTTGAAGTAGAAGAAAAACGCTACCACGAAGCGCGCATTCTTTTGGCCTCACAAGATATTCCCCGTAGCGCAAGTTTGGGCGGCATGGAATCGCTATTGGAACAGGGGTCTATGACCACCAGTCGTTTCATGGAGCAAGTCAGCTACCGAGCCGCGATGGAAGCAGAGCTGGCAAAATCGATTTCAGAAATCAGTACTATCAAGGCCGCTAGAGTGCATTTGGCTGAACCTCAGCAGAGTGTTTTCGTGCGCAATCAAACGCCAGCTAAGGCGTCTGTAGTGGTTATGCCCTACCCTGGCCGTGTTGTTTCGCTCTCACAAATTCGCGCTATAGTCCATTTGGTCTCGGCCAGCATTCCCTATCTGCCAGCAGAAAATGTCGCCGTCGTTGATAACACCGGAAACCTTTTGACCGATACCGAGGGCGAGACAGCCATGACCCTCACAAACGCACAATCTGATCATAAACGCTCGTTAGAAATGTCCTACCAGCGTCGTATAGAGCAAATACTCTCCTCCATCCTAGGTCTCGGTAATGTGCGCTCTGAGGTTGATGTGGCGCTAGATTTCACCGAAGTTGAAACCACTTTTGAGGAGTTCGATAAAGGCGGTCAGGGACCTATGACTAGGTCCGAGTCTATCGATTTTGAAAAAGATGCCATGGCCGGCGCTTCTGGTATGCCCGGTAGTTTCTCTAATACACCCCCTGATTCTCCTGAAATGGTTGCTTCGGGCTCGTTAGGCGAAACTTCTGGCGCAGATATGTCGAGTATGGCGAGTTCTTCTTCAACCCGTAATTATGAGTTGGACAGAGAAATCCGCTACGTGAAGCAGCAGGTTGGACGTATAGATCGAATTTCTGTAGCTGTAGTTGTTAATCAGGATTTTCTCTCCTCCAAAGATTCTGAGGATGGCGATCCACGGGGTATTTCTGAAGCCGAATTGGCGCAATTTATTGATGTTGTGAAGGGCGTAATTGGCTTTAGCGAAGGTCGCGGTGATACCGTTACCGTCGTACCTTCTTCCTTTGCAGTGGCGGTAGATCAAATGCCTGATTTGCCCTGGTACAAAGACCAGGAAATGGTCGACTTGATCAAGTACGGCGCCAGTTTGTTACTTATCCTTGCAGTACTGCTGTTTGTTGCAAGACCGATAATTAAGGCGAACATGCCAGAAGTAGAGCTAGATATACCGATCGCGGCATTGGATGGCGAGCTCTCAGACGGCGACAGGCAGATGATCAGTATGGGTGAGGGCGAGACTCTTGAGGAAATTAAGGCGAAACTTAGGCCCAAGAAGTCCTCCATACCTTTGGAAATGCTGGACACGGCTAATACCTACGATGACAAGGTCGCTGTTCTGCGAATGCTGTCAGCAGATGATGCTGGCCGCGTCGCGAATCTACTTAAACGAATGATAGACGCGTAATTAAGATTTCTTAGTTAAACGTAAGTATTAGAGGAATAAAACAATGGCTGAACAACCGTTAGTAGCGCCTGCAGGAGCAGTGGAGTTATCCCCAGAGGTAGCTCTAGAGCTTGAATCTCTGCGCCCAACTGAAAGAGCAGCATTGCTGATGTTGTTGTTAGGTGAGCAGCAGGCTTCGGATATCGTAGCTTACCTTAGCCCCAGAGAAGTACAGGCGGTTGGTTCGGCAATGGTTAACGTCAGCGATGTTTCCCAGGAAGCCGTTAGCTTAGTGCTAGATGAATTTATTACTGAGTTGAAGAAGCTAACCAATCTTGGCCTAGGTTCCCCTGACTATATTGAAGGCGTATTGAATAGAGCGCTGGGTCCGGAGCGCGCATCTTCAGTATTGAGTAGAATTTTACCCAGCTCTTCAAGCAAAGGTTTGGAGATTCTGGCTTGGATGACGCCACGCGCAATTTGCGACATGGTGGGTGATGAGCACCCACAGGTCATTGCAATCATTTTATCCGTGCTTGAAGACGAAACCGCCGCTGATGTTTTGACCTTTCTACCTGCTGACATTCGCCCTGAAGTGGTTCGTCGTGTGGCCAATTTGGACACCGTACAGCCCAACGCCATGGCCGAATTAGAATTGGTGATGGCAAAACAATTTGCACACTCAACGACCACGTCGTCCGCTTCTGTTGGTGGTGTTAAAGCCGCTGCTAAGATTATGGGCAAAACGAAGTTGGATCTTGAATCTGCGATTATGTCGGATATCAACTTGGTGGACGAGGATCTGGCGCTGCGTATTCAAGATAATATGTTCGACTTTGAGAACTTGGTTGATCTGGACAACAGAAGTATTCAAATCCTTATGCGCACACTTGAGCAAGAGCAAATGGCCTATGCCTTGAAGGCTGCTCCTGAGGCGGTGGTAGAGAAATTCTTGGGCAATATGTCGCAACGCGCTGGCGCAATGTTCCTCGATGAAATGGAAATGATGGGTATGGTTAGAGTGACCGATGCTGAGGAAGCACAACGTAATATTATCCGCCAAGCACGTAAGTTGCAGGATGCCGGTGAAATCATCCTAGCATCGGCAGATGGAGGCGGTTTTGTATAGTCGTGAACCGCAGTCGTGGCAAAGAAATAGCACAAGGCGAGACGAGCTTAATGCAGCTGGCTTTGTATTAGACGGCATTCTTTCAAAGGCTAAGCCTGGATCAATAGATTTAGAAGAAAAGTTTGTTATATCGCCAGTACCATTGGATAAAACGCTAGTTGAGCCGGTCACTGAGGTATTAGAAAGTGAAGCGCTGCCCGTTGAAGAACGTGAACCGTTAGAGACACCGGCTCTTGATTCAGATACTGAAGTAGATTCCGTCAGCGCTGAAGAGCGCGAGCAGGAACTCAGCGCGGCGAAGGCTCAAGCCTTTGCCGAAGGTCAGACCCAAGGTCAAACGGAAGCACGTCAATCTATGCGCGTGGAAGCCGAAGAAGTGTCAGCTGAATTGAATATTAAATTGCGCGATGAGTTCAGTGAATTCTTGGCGGCGGTAGAGGAAAGTTTGGTAGATAGTCAAAATTTATTTGATCCACTAAAGAAACTGGCACTGACATTAGCCGAGCAAATTGCTCGTGCGGAGCTAACCCATAACGATGAAAGCATACGTCGTTTTATTGAGCGCAGTATTGCGGAAATAGAACCCACTCAGCTTAAAGCCCTGGTGTTGCATGTTTCTAGTGCCTGGCATGAGCGCCTACAGAGCGAACCCCTGAAAACTGTTGTACAAAATTATGAAGTTAGAGAGGATGACAAACTCAGCGTCGGTAGCATTCGACTAACCATCCAAGATACGACCATCGAAGATCTAATAGAGCGGCGTATTGGTCAATTGTCTGAGCAACTATTTACCCCGTCGCCCATATCTGAAGATCAACAATTGCTTTTCCCAGAAGAGAATGATGATGGTTTTGTGATACCAGGAGACTTCGCAGAAGTAGAAGTTGATGACATTTTCTTTAATGCGCCAGACGAATGAATAAAGTACTCGAGTTTCCTAGCTTTAATGACCACGTTAACGATGCTCAGCTGCATCTTCGTGGCCCAGCGTTGCGGCGTTATGGTGTGCTGACAAGAATTGTTGGTTTAACCATCGAAGCCAAAGGCATTACTGCCACAGTGGGTTCGATTTGCCGAATTCTAAAAAGTTCTGCCGTTGAAGGTGTTGAGCAAACGAATAAGGATCATTACGTCGACGCTCAAGTTGTGGGTTTTGAAAGCGGAACACTATTTATGATGCCGCTATGGAACGCCTTTGGTCTGCAGGCTGGGGCTAAAACGTATTTACTCTCGGAGACTGATAGCGCAGCTGTTGGTGATGAACTTCTAGGTCGTGTGGTTAATGCTCTGGGTGAGCCGCTGGATGGTCTGGCCGAGATCCAGTGTAGTGAAAGCAGTGGTCTTATGGGTAGCCCAATCAATCCCATGGAGCGCAAACCTATTGATAGAATTTTGGATGTTGGTGTAAAAGCCATCAATGCAATGCTAACCGTGGGCTGTGGCCAGCGTTTAGGCCTTATTGCTGGCTCCGGGGTTGGTAAAAGTGTTTTATTAGGAATGCTAACTAAGTTCACCGCAGCAGATGTTGTGGTTATTGGTCTAATCGGCGAACGTGGTCGCGAAGTAAAAGAATTCATAGAACAAATTTTGGGCTCTGAGGGCATGCAGCATGCAATCGTTGTTGCTGCTCCTGCAGATAATTCCCCGCTACTGAGAATTCGTGCAACCCATTTGGCGCACCTTTATGCAGAACATTTTCGCGCCCGAGGCAAAGATGTTTTATTGCTTGTTGATAGTTTGACTAGGGTTGCTCACGCGCAACGCGAAATCGGCCTAGCCATTGGCGAGCCGCCCACTGCCAAGGGCTACCCACCCTCTGTATTTAGTCTTTTGCCCAATCTGATTGAACGCTCTGGTACCGGCAAAGCGGATCAAGGTTCGATTACTTCTATATATACGCTCTTAGCTGAGGGCGATGATTTGCAGGACCCGGTCGTGGACTTGGCGCGAGCCTCGCTGGACGGTCAGGTTGTATTGAGTCGTGCGTTAGCCGATGCCGCCCACTATCCGGCCATAGATCTAGCGGGGTCGATCTCTCGTTTGATGCCAATTTTGGCGGAATCTGAGAACTTTGATTCGGCAAACATGTTCAGAAGGTTGTGGACCCTCTACCAACAGAATTTGGATTTAATCCAAGTTGGCGCCTATGAAATGGGGACAAACCCTGACCTAGATCGCGCCATCGCATTACGTGCAGATATGGAAGCATTTCTGCGACAACCCATGGATGAATTAGCAACCTTTGAAGCATCTGCGCAAGGGTTAAAGGAGTGCCTAAATGTCTAAAGAACTCAAATCTTCAATACAACGCTGGGACACACTTGCCGAAGGTGTTGGCAATAAAGTCAATGAAGTACAAAAGGTACTCATTTTTGTGCGCAACAAACAAACTAAATTGGACGGTGAACGAACTAAGCTGGGTGATATGAAGGTTGAATACGCCAACAAGCTAAAAGAAGTGCAAATCGGTCCCCATGACATGGAAAAGGTCACCTATTTGCGTCGGTTTCTCGGTCAGCTGGATATTGCTGCTAAGGCTATCTGTACGGAATTGGAAGTTTTGGCAATTCAACAGGGCAAAATTCAAGAGCAATTTCGAACCCTTAATAGTGAACAAGTAAAATTTACCACCCTAGCCTCGCGATCGCGTAAGCAGTTGCGTGACATATTGCAGCGCGCAGATCAGAAAGACCAAGACATGATGAATGTAATGCGTTTTGAAGCGCTGAAGCGTTGAATATGACTTGGGATGCATTGGTGGCACATATATTGCTCTTACTTAGATAAAACCAAGTTAAGTAAACGAGTTAGATTGAAATATTATGTCTGATAATTTTTTATCCTTTGTAAGTAAAGTTGTTAAAAGTAGCACCGACACGGGCGCCGAAAAATCGCCTCTCGCTGCAGCTGTGCCGTCTCAAGTCGCTGATTTCAGTAAAGTTTTTGCCAAAGAGGCTGTTGCTTCAACTGAAGAGGTTGAAGTCAAGGGCGCTGATCAAAGTGCGCCTGTGGTTGCTCAGTCTGCTGCTGTCGAAGATCAAATGGCTGCGCAGGCTGAGAGCATAGTTGCGCCGGTTACGCTGCCAGTTATTCCGGATAACGGCAACCCGTTGCCAAAGCTGTCGATCTATACCCCTGGCTTACAGGTTGGGCGAGTCATTCTGACGACGACCAATACTAAAGTGAATGAAGACAGCCTAACCGCTTTTGCGCGGGCTCAAGGAATCAGCGAAGCAGTGTTGAAACAGCCTCAATTTGCTGAGGCAAATCCTGTGAGCCGATCTGCGCAGGTTGCAGGTTTAAAAGCAGAGACAGCACCGTCAATTTTAAGTGGCCTTTTGAGTAACAGTGCATTGCAACGCAATCCTCTGGAAGGTCAGCAGGTAGGGGCGCCGAATGATGCGTCAACGGGTGCAGACGCTGGGGCTAAAGTCGTAGACGGCACATTGTCTGCGTTACGCGCGCAGCAGGCTTTTGCAGTAACTAACTCCGCTGTTAAGACTAGCGAGCCAAAGCTTGCTGGCGGCGAATTGGTTAACCCCTTAGCAACTACGATGATGGGTGCCCAGGAGTTGCGGGTGCAACGTCAACAAAGCAGCCGCGTGGAACAAGTTACTGACCAGGGCAAAGAATTTACTGACAAGCAGTTGGATGGTTTAGGTAAAGGCATAGAAGCTAAAGTTTTGTCTGAAAAATTATCTATCTCAGAATTGAGACAAGCAAGACAAGCAATTGATTCAGTTATGGAAATAGCGCGCTCGAACGTCCAGAATGGAGCAGACGTTGGGGTGTCCTCGGGGCTAAGTGAAAGTACTATCGCGGCGACCGCTTCGTTATCAGCGCCGCCAGTTAGCGCGCTTCAAGGTGCGGCGCCTAGTGTGGCGGCAATGCCCACTAGCTTAGGCACTCTACTCAGCGCTAATGACCCGAGTTTGATGCAGGCGCGTATGCAGCCTTATCAGGATTGGGCGGAAAAATTTGGTGAAGTGCTGGGACAAAAGTTGTCTCTTGCAGTGAAGCAGGGAACATGGGCAGTAAAGTTGAATTTAAACCCCCACAGCCTTGGTGAAATTACCATAGCACTGGAGGTTGGAGAGAAGGGAATAGAAGGCCAATTGTCGGCAAATGATGGTGCGGTACGTCAATTATTAAGTGACGCTCTGCCCAAATTGCGTTCCTCTTTAGAGGATCTTCTTGGTCAAAGCGGCAGCGTTAATATTGAGGTTGGCGATGACAAAGCGGGCAAAGATAAGCAGCCTGCAGACGACATGCTAGAAATTGTCATAGACCTTGAAGATGAAATTTTTAACGGCAACAAAGTACTTGCAGACAGCGGTACCACACTGCGGGACGGTTTTGATGTCTTGGTTTAGAATTTACCGGTGCGATGCGCCAATAGTTAGGAGATTAAAGTGGCTGAAGTAGAAGATGGTGAAGCATCCGGCGGTAGTGGTGGCCTAATTAAAATTATTTTAGTGGTTTTGTTGGTGCTGATTGTCGCCATTGGTTCTGCTCTGGGTAGTTTGTTTTTTACCGGGTTTTTTGATGCCGCCGAGGAAGATGCGGCAGCACAAGCAATTGCTGAATTAGAGGCGGAAATTGAAAATACCGAAGCTCTTCAGCAACCAGAAAAAGTTGCCAAGGAGACTGTGGACGAGGAAAAATTTAAACCTGCGTATCATTCCTTTTCGGCGCCGTTTGTTGCAAACGTAATGAACTCGCGCAAGGTCTTGCAAATTTCTCTGGCGATAATGACCTATTATGATGAACGGGTAATTACCGCAATTACTACCCACGAGTTGGCAATTACTTCGTCAATTCTAGATCGCCTACGCATGATTACGGAGGCCGAGATCAAAGAGCCAGATTTTCGTCGCGAGCTAGCGGAGGAACTCACCCTAGTGATTAATGAAGTTCTAGAGAAGTTCGAGGAATTCAAATTTGCCGGGGTAGAGGAAGTATATTTCACAGGATTTGTAGTTCAGTAGAGTTCTAGCCCGTAGTTTATAGTTGGCGTGATCCTCAGATCGCGCCCTGATTCAGAAGAAAAATATGGCTGATGACAATAGTAGGTTGCTATCCGATGAGGAATTACTCGCCATTGAAGAAATGGTGGCTTCAGGTGATCTAGATGGCGACGGCTTTAATGTTGGCGTTGCTGCAAATCGCTATGACCTGACACTGCAAGACACCAGTGTTGGCGTTAACGTAACGGCGATTGAGCAGATCAATGACCGCTTTCACCGCTTTTTCCGGGCAGGCTTGCTCGAAGACTTACGTTACAACCCAAGGCTCAAAGCCGGGCGCATAGACATTATTAAATATAGTGAATATGTCCAAAGCACCGAATCACCAATTTCTGTCAATGTGCTGAAGATAGACCCGTTACGTGGCGAGTGTTTGTGTTTAATCCATTCTCAGGTGGTGTTTAGTTGTTTAGATAATTGGTTTGGCGGCAATGCGCGAACATTAACCTCAGTGCCAGCCGGGCGGATTTTTACGCCTACAGAAACAGCCGTGATTGAAAAAATTCGCGCAGTAGTTTTTGAATCATTAACGGAAGCTTGGGCACCTTTTCTAAAGATTGCGTGTGAGATTTCTTCTTCTGAAATTAGTGCAGTTTTTGCCAACATCGCCGCGGACGACGACATGGTCATACTCAACCGCTTTGAAACCGACATATTAGGCGATGATGGCGATAAAGGGTTCGTAGATATTGTCTACCCTTATGCCAGTTTAAAACTTGTACGTGACGTGCTTCGCGCGCGAGTTGAAACCAGTGGCGGCAATGCTCAAGCAGACACTGACTGGACCAAAACATTGAGTGCAAGCTTAGACGAAGTGCCCGCAGAGGTCGTCGTTAAAGCCGCGGAATTCTCAATTTCAATAGATCAGTTATCAAACCTTAAAGTTGGCGATTGGTTGCCGTTTAGAGCGCCAGATCACGCCGAAGTCTCCGTCAATGGATTCCCAATTTTCAACGCCGATGTTGGAAGTCGCGGTAATCAAGTAGCGGTTCAAATTGTCAGCAGCGTCTTGCCAGAGGAAAGTCATGAGTGAAAATGAAGAAAATTTAGACAGCCCAGCAGTTGTGGTGGAAGCGAATATAGATCAAGAAGTTATTCGTGCGATACCTATTACAATGACGGTGGAAGTAGGTACTACCAGCCTTAAACTACGTGATCTGTTGCGCCTTTCCCAAGGTAGCGTGCTTGAATTAGATCGCTCTGTGGGCGAATTAATGGATGTCAAAATCAATAATACAATCATTGCCAAAGGCGAAGTGGTCACCGTCGGCGATAAACTCGGTATCAGCGTTGTTGAAATTGTAGCGCCGCTGGAAAGAGTTAAGCCGGTCTAATTTGATGGAAGTGTCTCCACTAATATCGGCTATTCTTAGCTTTATCTTCGTTATTGGTTTACTGCTTTTAACACTGTGGTTTATGAGAACGAAAGGCATTGGCGTGACGCCAAGGACCGGGGGCGACTTGTACGTTGTGCAAACCCTTCGTCTTGGCACGAAGCACAATCTCAGTGTGGTCAAATATGGCAGCCGCACATTATTGTTAGGCATAAGTGGACAACAAATATCGCTGTTAGATAATCAAGCCAGTGCTGACATATCCACCTTTGAAAGTGCCGCTGCGGAACAGAGTCCGGCCGCAGCCGAACAAGTTCCAACGTCCTTCGCGGAGCATTTTAAAAGCCTCTTAGTAAAACGCTGAATTCAAGCTGGAAGTTCCAGAGTGCTGAGTCTTGTACCTAGGTGGCCAGCGGTTCATAGTAGCTTTGCTTAGGAACATAATAATAAGAGTCCCCGCCTGTGAACAAAAGTGAAAACCCCGTTTCCGATAATACGTACCGAAAAAGGCTTTTCGAGTTAGGTTCTTTGGTTAATGGTAATCGCGCAAAGAGCCATGCCCACCGAAGCCAAATTATTGACAATGTAACAAACGGCCTGAGCAGTTTGCTAACGGCGTTTGGTCGAAATCGCAATTTAATGAGCGAGTCGACAACGAACATCTATCGATCGCGCAGAATTTTTGTTGAAAGCAATCCAGAATATCAGGCGCTGAGTGAGGGGCAGCGGCAACGAGTCATGGATGAGATTGAATACCAGTGTCTCAAGCAGCGCTCGGATAGCAATCGTGAAATTATGAGTCTGAATGTGGCGTTGACCCGCTTCAACAAAGAATTTGTCCAACTTTTACAAGCCGTGGGTGAAACCGATGCCGCGAAACTGCGTTTTAATCTTGATCAGCAAGAGCATAATGCCGACATATTGGCGCAAGGGCTGAATGCATTGGAGCTTACTCCAGATTTGACCACATTAGATGGACTCATCGCGCAGTTGACTGAGCAAGTAGGCGGAAATACCGAGCTATTGGAAGAAGGCTTTGAAGCATCTAATCTCAACGGCGAAAAATTTGCAGAACTTCGTGCAAGCCTTGATAGCGAATTGGAAGCCATAGATGAGTGTTGGGGGCGAATTGAAGCCCAGCAGCTATTGGCGGCAGAATTGCTCGCCAGTTCTTGATCTCAAGATTTAGTGCATAGTGATTGGCCGAAGTGACTGGCCGAAGTGATTGGCGAAGATGCAACGCCATGCTCGACCTATTGTGAGGCCCTCTTCTCTTCCATAAGTATTTCTACTGCACCAAGCAGATTGGAGTTAAGCGCAGTGCCTAGCCACAGTGGCAGGCTATTACGCAGTGTAATGAGCTGCGATTCTGTGCAATTGATGCCAGTTATCTTCAACCATTGGTCAAATTTTTCTCCACGTACGGTGGGGTTGTGAGTGCCTAACATCAGTGTACGTACCGAAGCTGTTGAGCACGGATTGATCTGCGGAAGCGACTCTACCGGCCCAAGGTCACTTGGTTTTGCCGAATCTAAATCTGCGAGGTTTAGGCCCTGATTACTAAATGTGTTCTCAGGGGCGCTGGGGTTGTTTTCTCTCAGCACATTTAGATTTGTTACCGCTTCATTACTCTCCAGTGCCTGACGCAGTCCAGCGGTTTCTTCAGCTAGTGCTTCCTCCGCAGTCGCTGACCCTAGGCTTTGCTCTGCAACAACATCTTCCTCAGTTAGGATGTCTCGCTGCTTGAATATAGCTTCTGCATAGTCAGCTGCCTGCTCTGGTAAAGACGCTGCATTGGCGATAGTAGTCGGCCCCAGACGATAGCTGGCTAGGGTTTGGGTTAGCAGATCTTCACCTTGGGAGGTCGCATTGAGATCCATTAACTCTCTTAGGTAACTAACCCCTGCATCTATGTTTATGCACGGATCAAATAATAGGTCGCGCTGGGTAATGCCCAAATGTTCAGCGGTAAGAGGCCACTTTATTTGCATCAAACCAATGGCGCCTGAACTTGAAATGGCGTCGGGGTTGAGGCTGCTTTCTACAATAGCCACTGCTATGGCCAATTCAACTTCCACCTCGTAGCGATCAGCGGACCGAATAAAGCAATCGATATAGGGAATGTCGCCGAGGCGTTTGGCGCTGTCCTCGCTAAGTTCCGCCTCCTCTGCCCAACTTAGGCTACATGTCGCTGTCGCCAGAAGGACCAATACGGCCAGTCCTATTTGTCGTATGAATGTTGACGAGGGCAGTAGTGTTTTAATCACGTTGAGGTATTCCTAAATTCATCTATAGCGGCCGGTAATAAATGGCCACTTCCCTTGGGGGTCGACCTATGCAGGAACCCCAACGCAAATAAAGGCGCTGGGAATATGCTGTTGCCAAGTTTTTAAAGGCTTCGCAAAAAGCCTGTCGAAAAATCGACCAAAGTAGTGGGAAAAACGTCAGTTTCCCCGGCAACAACACCCTTTCAACACTAACTCATTGATTTATATAAGTATTATTGTTGGCATCGACTTTGCATCTTACATCTTCGTAAGACCGCCTGGCAAGAAATTGCCACCGTTCATAATTCTGGCAAAGCCTTGCAGGCTTTCTACCGGAAAAGACGGAAAGGGTCGAAATGAAAATGAAGGCTTAAATGTTAGCACCGAATAAAATTATTGGCGAAACCCGCAGAACTCAGATCAAAAGATCTTTGGCAGTTATGGCGGGCCTGTGTTTAACGATCCTCGTGCCTGGCCTGGTCTATGCTGAGGGCATTCCTGCGTTAACGATTCTAGAAGCCAGCGAAGGCGGTACGGAATACAGTTTGTCTATACAACTGCTTATTGTCATGACGCTTTTGGGCTTTTTGCCTTCTATCCTTATTCTGATGACTTCCTTTACCCGAATAATTATTGTCCTATCTTTGTTGCGTCAGGCTATGGGCACCGCGCAAACCCCTCCCAACCAAGTGCTAGTGGGCATAGCGATCTTTCTAACACTTTTTATTATGAATCCGGTTTTGGAATCCATTTATACAAACGCCTTAGAGCCGGTACAAAATAACGAGATTACCTTTCAAGAGGGTTTAGACCGAGCGCGTATACCGCTGCAAGAATTTATGCTCAATCAGACTCGTGAAAAAGATCTGATTATGTTTATGGAAATGTCTCAATCGCCTGCGGTAGACAACGCCGACGATATACCACTGAGTGCACTGGTCCCTGCATTTATTACCTCAGAGTTAAAAACAGCTTTTACCATTGGGTTTTTGATCTATATCCCTTTCATCATCATTGACCTGGTCGTGGCCAGCGTTTTGATGTCTATGGGTATGATGATGCTCTCGCCGATGATGATCTCCATGCCTTTTAAACTTCTTCTCTTTGTACTCGTCGACGGCTGGGGTTTAGTCACCAGTTCACTCGTCGCTACATTCGTAACTTAAGGCAAATCATGGATACATCACTTGTAATGGACATAGCGGTGGATTCTTTGCGGGTAACCGTATTGGTTGCGTCGCCCATTCTAGCTGCCGCTTTAATGTCTGGTCTGCTCGTTGGTATTTTGCAGGCAGCTACTTCCATTCAGGAAATGACATTAAGTTTTATTCCCAAATTAGTCGTCATGGTTTTGGCAATTATTTTATTTGGTGAATGGCAGATAGCAGTGTTAGCAGACTACTTTGAAACAATATTTGAACGCATAAGAACGATTACGTTGTAGCCAGCTAATGAATATCATGCTTCCAGAAATCGTCAACCTACTACAAAATTTTATGTGGCCCTTTGTCCGCGTATCTGTAGTACTGATTGCCGCGCCTTTGTTTGGTCTAGAAGCAATGAATCTGCGTATACGAATTGCCATTGGATTTGTCTTAACCTGGATGATCTTCCCGCTTGTGGATGTCCCGGATGTTGACCCCTTAAGTATTTTTGCAATCCAACTGATGATCAACGAAATCATAGTTGGCGTAATGATGGGTCTCACTTTGCAGATCGTTATCGCTGCAATCTTAACCAGTGGGCAAGCAGTGTCATCGAGTATGGGTTTGGGTATGGCCAATATGGTAGACCCTAACTTAGGTAATGTTCCTACCTTGTCGCAGTTTTTCCTAGTCATCAGTATGTTGATTTTTCTCGGCCTGGGTGGCCATTTGGTAATTATCAGCATTCTGGTGCAAAGCTTTAGCTTGTTACCTATTGGATCAGGCTTGACCGGCACTAATGCTCTGGAAGGCTTCCTTGTTTGGTCATCGCAAATTTTTATTGGCGCTCTATCCTTGGTGCTACCTATAATCTTAGGTCTGCTTATGGTTAACGTCTGTTTGGGTGTTATCTCTAGAGCATCGCCAAGCTTGAATGTATTCGCTGTGGGTTTCCCTGCACTGATTCCTCTTGGTTTTGGCATGGTGATTATCACCATGGGGTTTATTGGATCCAGAATAGAAAGTCTGTGGTTTGCTGGCTTTCAAGTCCTTAACGAAAATTTGTTGGGCATATAATGGCTGAAGAATCCTCACAAGACGATAAGACAGAAGAACCCACCGCGCGGAAATTGGAAAAAGCTCGGGAAGATGGCCAGGTTCTCCGCTCTCAAGACATGACAATTGCGGCAGTGACTATTTCTGTAATTGCCTCGATGTATGTTGGCGGTTTTTGGTTAGGCCCACAGTTTGTTGCAATATTTACTGAAGCCCTAACTATTCCGCCAAACTTTGCATTTGAAGAAAACTTGGCAATTGGCAGGTTTGGTAGATTAACTGCTGACAGTTTTTATGTGATGTTTCCAGTCTTTGCTGTGGCAGTGGTTATGGCAATTGCTTCAGCTACTGCGTTAGGTGGCTTTGTGGTCTCCGGTAAAGCGTTAATGCCGAAGGCGAGCAAATTAAACCCGCTTAAAGGTTTGGCGAGAATTTTTGGTACCAAAGCCCTAGTAGAGCTGGGTAAAGCGCTACTGAAATTTTCTATGGTGGCGCTCATTGGTGGCACTTACCTCTACTTTAATTTCGATCAAGTTCTGATGATTGGCCAAAGCCCAATTATGCGCGCCATAGTACAAAGTATTGAATTTGTCTTGTTTGGTGCTCTTATAACTTCCTTGGCTCTGTTGGTGATTGCCGCCGTAGATGTGCCTTATCAAACCTATGAGTTTTTCAAAAAACTCAAGATGACCAAACAAGAAATAAAAGATGAGATGAAAGAGGTTGAGGGCCAGCCTGAAGTAAAACAAAAGATACGTCAGAAACAGCAGGAAATGGCTCAAGGCAGAATGCTCGATGATGTGCCTAAAGCCGATGTCATTGTCACCAACCCACAGCACTTCTCCGTGGCTTTAGTCTATGAAATGGACCAGGAAGAGGCTCCCAAGGTGTTGGCCAAAGGTACAAATATGATGGCGCGACGTATCAGAGAAGTCGCCACAGAAAATGGCATTGAAATATTTGAGGCGCCACTATTGGCTCGTGCTTTGTATTTTACCACCAATATTGGTATGCCTATACCTCCAGGCTTATTTCATGCAGTGGCTCAAGTCATAGCTTATGTATATAGCCTAAATTCTATTACCCCAGGTGGTGGCGCAATGCACAAACCACGACCTAAAGTGCCAGATGAGTTGATATTTGATGAACTTGGACGCCGTAACGTTGATTAAAAACGACAGGACAAAAACAATGATCCCTTTAAAAGAAGAACCAATATTGGCCGAAGGCTTATGTTTTAGCCCAGAAGACAGCCATGCAGTGGATACCTGCCGGAATGCTCTGATCTACGCAGGATCGGTCGTCATCACAGCTGCTGGCAATGAAAGTCTGCTGGCTCATTATACCCGAGTGCTGCTCAGCCAAATGCCCGGGCAAACTGCTACCGGTCAACGCAAGCTGTCCGTACGCAGAATGCCCGGAGATAAAGATGGCTTATTGGCCGCATTGAACCGGTTACTTGCGGAACTAGATTTTAAGAGCGTTGAGGCAAAGAAAAAGGTCCCAACCACAGAAATCTGGTTGTATGAATTGCCAGGACCCAGTGACTCAGAAATGATTGTTACTACGGCAAAGATGATTCGACAGTTTAAGGCGGCCGGAGTTTCCATCATTGTTAACTCTCGACAAGCGCGTCCAGGCTCTGAGCTATTGAGCAAATTGGCTCAGCGAATTAAAGGTACGTTAGTAGAGTTCGCCTTACCAAATAAAGATTCTTGTATAGCGCTAGCAGAGAAAGTGGCTGGCAGTTCGGATGCGTTACAGGTGAATGGCCTGATTAGAGATCTGGGTTATACCATTCAGAAAAGTCAGCCAGCAACCCTGTCCGTCTTTCCTCAAGAAGCAAGTGATGGCCTATCGACTGCAGAGTTTTTGACTCAACGTCAAACCGAAAAAATTAAACGACCTGTGACGGCGAAAACCAATTCGGCAGCCAAACTGCCTACGCCTAGGTATATTGGCAAAGGCTCTAAACGGTCTTTGTTAGTGGGTGGTGTAGTTGCTTCTATAGCTCTGTTTGGCCTGTATGCTGTTAATGACAAAGATTGGCACGAGGAGCAAAGTGCAATCAGTAATTTATATGCGGGTTTAACTGAAAGTGCGCCAATAGCCGCCGCCAGTCAAATTGCAGGCGCGCTGCCGGATGCAATCGTTGTGGGCGCTGCCACTAACGCAATCGTCGAAAATCCAGCTGTAGAAAAGTTAGATGTTGGGGCTGCAGAAAAAATTGCCGTCGGTAAATCGCCAGCACAAATGGCCTCGCTCGCAGCTTCCCTAGCAGAAACCTTGCAACCTGCGGATGCAGAGGACATTTTGTCTGAGCTTTTTATTGTTAAGCCGCCGCGGCCTAACGCGAAGGCGGTTTACGTACAACATGCTTCCTTTCGGCTGACTCAGGGTGCATATATTTGGAAGAGCAATGCAAAACGCTTAGCGAACGCACAAATTTATAGTAAAGGCAGTGTGGATACCCGTTTCGTAGTAGTTAGCGGCCCCTTTGCCGACCGACTTGAAGCTCAGGCATATTTAGATAGTGTAGGTGTAATGGACAAAGCCTATTTCATTCTAGGCGGTGCCTTAGGCGAGCCTCTGGCTGGGGCCAACAACGTTTTAGCGAGTATGGAGTAGACCATGGCTGACGAAGATAATAAGAATAACGAAACGCAGTTACCTGAAGCAGAAGAAACCTTCGATTCTAGCGCCGCTGTAGATGCAATTGTTGAGGGCACACGCAACCGAGCTGATGAAATTGAAGAGGCGTTGGATGGCGCCTTAGCCGACAAAGAAGCAGCCAGCAGTAGCGAAGTTGCGGAGGCGAGCCCTGAGATCGTCCTGGATTTGGGCGAGGCAGAAATAGTCAAACCAGCGGGCAAGCCAGCCGATAAGGCAGCTAACAAGGCGGCCGATAAAAAAGGCGATGTCGAAGAACCTAAATTACAAATTCATGTAGGCAAAGATGATGTGCGGATTTCTACTGGGCATCCGCTGATAGATGACATTGCGGCGCAGCTGGAAAAGTCTCGCAAGTTCACCATGTATGCCGTGTCATCTCTATGTATTGCGTTGCTTGCCGGTGTTTTGTTTTACATCTTTATGTCGACGCAGATCTCGAAAAAAATATCAGAAGTAGATTCGATGATCGGCCTTGTTGCCAAACGTACCTTGCAGGTGACGAAAGGCATTGAAACCTTTAGCACGTTGGAGCAAAGCATTGGCAAAACGCTAGAGAATCAGACCTCATTAGCTGAAACTTTAGCAGCCAACGAGTTGGCGGTAGTACAATTGGAACTTAAAATTGCCGCATTAAACGAAAATATGCAGGCAGATATTGGACGAGTGGTAGATGAAAGTAGTAATTATCTGGTGCAAACTAGAAGTGTTCTGCAAGAAGAAAACCAGAAGACTTTCAATACCTTAGGCGAGTTGCAAAGCGTTTTGACGGAGCAGCGTGGAATGATTGCTCCTATCAGCAATCTGAGTCGTGAGCTTAGTCAGGTCAGAGTCGACCTAGCCGAGGTGCGACAGACTATAGATGATTTATATATTATTGAACGCGCTCGTATGGCCCGGGAGTTGTTGGACCAAAGGGACGCGACGGTGAGTCAATCGAGTGTCGAAAAATAGCGGCATACTTCGATTGCTATAGACTGGCTGCGAAAACTTTTGGTAGATAATATTGGGAACTGTTGCCGAGCCATTTTTTGAGGAATAGCTAAATCATGTCACAGTCGTTTGTCGTTCCAGCGTTAATTATCGCCGTAGGTTTGCTGATTTCACTGATTTTTGTCTTCATGATCTATCTTTGGCAGCGCATAACAGCATTAGAAAAAAGTAGGGGCAAGGACGCGGCAGTAGAAGTTAAGCAGGCTGGCGCGGCGCTACTTGGGTTTAAGGGCAAAGAAATTTGGGATGTGCTTGAAAACCCGGATAAAGCGCCAGTAAATATCGATGAGTTAAGGCAACGCTACTCCTTCACCCTGTCTCGGCATATAGAACAAATTATTGATCAAGGCCAAATGGACAAGCAAGCCGGGCGAGAGTCGATGCCGCAAAGTAATGCCGCTATTGGTGGTTTGCGAGGCGAAATTGAATCTTGGTTGCCGCCGTCCTATGTCTCTCGTTTTTATCGCATTGGTCAAGATTCCGCCATTCTATCTGACGATGAGGTTGCGGAGTTGCGTACGGAAGTGAGGGTTTTAGTAAAGGAGATATTGACGCGTTTAGGTATGTCGGCTGAAGCCAGTGGCATTGGCAGCCTGATTACTTCGCACACTTTAGAATTCCGCAGCAACGCAGCTAACCCAGAGCCTGAAGAAGAAGACCCGGAACAGGGCAAAGCAAATCCCTAAATTGCCAGATATCTGCGTCAGAGCTTAAATTCCACACTTATGGGCGACTCGCTAGGTAGAACATAGCGGGCTTTGCGGCTTGGGCCACTAGTTTGCCAAACCTCAATTCCTAGAACTATATCTAGAGCTGTATCTAGAGCTGTATCTAGGGCTATACCTAGGGCTATACCCAGAGCTATACCCAGAACCCCAATTGGGCCGAGAGTAGGTTGCGAAAACCGTAACGCCGAGCCCGCCTGATAGCCCAAATAGCTACTGAACACCTTTTAGCTCTGTAACGCCCAGCCAAGATCCGCCGAGTAATGTATTATCCTTAGAACTTAAGCCTATTTTGCATGATTCGCGTTTTCGAGGAATAAATTGGACATCACTCATATTATCGACGGGCTCAATGAGCCCCAACGCGAGGCTGTATCTGCGCCCCTCTCCAATGCCTTGGTTATTGCCGGCGCCGGGAGTGGTAAAACTCGAGTACTGGTGCATCGAATCGCTTGGCTAGTAGACATCGAGCACGTATCTCCTCATGGCATCTTGGCCGTTACATTTACTAACAAGGCCGCTGCTGAGCTACGCGCGCGCACTGAATCGCTGCTTAATGTTTCCGCTAGATCCATGTGGGTGGGTACATTTCACAGCTTGGCTCATAGGCTGCTGCGTATGCATTGGTTGGAAGCGAAATTACCGCAGAGCTTCCAGATTTTAGACAGCGATGACCAACTGCGGTTGATTAAGCGAATAATGAAGGCCCAGAGCATTGATGACAAAAAGTGGCCTGCGCGACAAATTGCCTGGTTTATTAACGGCCAAAAAGATGAGGGTCGAAGGGCTAAAGAAGTGCCTACAGGCGATGATTTGTTTCAAATTACTCATCAGCAGGTATACCAAGCTTATGAAGACGCCTGTAACCAAGGCGGCCTAGTAGATTTTGCCGAGCTGCTTTTACGTAGTCACGAGCTATGGCTGAACAACCCTGAGTTACTGGCCCATTACCAAACGCGCTTCCAGCACGTACTGGTGGACGAATTCCAAGACACCAATACAATTCAATATGCTTGGCTGCGAGTGTTGGTGGGCACAAATTCAAAAATTATGGCGGTGGGCGATGATGACCAGTCAATTTATGGCTGGCGTGGCGCCAAGATTGAAAATATTCAGCGTTTTAGCGAAGACTTCAGCGATGTAATGACCGTTCGTTTGGAGCAAAACTACCGCTCCACCCAAACTATTCTAGAGGCTGCCAACAGCCTTATTCAGCGTAATACCAACCGACTCGGTAAAGAGTTATGGTCCGAAGGGGAAAAAGGCGAGTTGATAAAACTCTATGCCGGCTTTAACGACTTGGACGAAGCTCGCTTCATTGCCGAACGTATTGCTCAATGGATAGAGGGCGGTGGCAGTCCAAATGAAGCGGCAATTTTGTATCGTTCAAATGCTCAGTCCCGGGTTTTAGAGGAAGCCTTACTGCGCGCGAATATTCCCTACCAAATTTACGGTGGACAGCGTTTCTTTGATCGCATTGAAATTAAGAATGCGTTGGCCTATATGCGCCTTATCGAAGATCGTAATTCCGATCCAGCTTTTGAACGGGTGGTGAATACACCGCCCAGAGGCATTGGCGACAAAACCATAGAAGGCGTGCGCGCTCTTGCACGAACAAGAGGTGTGTCACTCTGGATTGCGGCTGAGGCCGGTATAGCCGAAGGGCTTTTTACCTCGCGGGTTCACGGCGCAATTGGCGCCTTCCTTGGTCTGATCAACGATCTTGCAGAAGCGGTAGCGCCACTAGATTTAGACGAGTTAGCCCAGCAAGTTGTTGAGGTCAGTGGGCTTATGCTCTTTCACAGTCAAGAGCGTGGTGAGCGCGGTTTAGCGCGCAAAGAAAACTTAGAAGAATTGGTCACTGCCTGTCGCCAGTTTAGCGGTGATCTGGTTTTTCCATTTGAAGATGGTGATCGAACTGAAGTCAGCGTTTTGCAAGAATTTCTAGATCAGATGACATTAGATGCGGGTAACCGCCAGGCGGCACAAGGTCCTAGTGTTCAAATGATGACCCTCCATTCGGCGAAAGGCCTTGAGTTTCCACTGGTATTTTTGGGCGGCATGGAAGAAGGCTTGTTCCCTCATCGAATGTCGGCCGACGAGCCTGGCCGCATGGAAGAAGAGCGACGTTTAGCCTATGTGGGGATCACTCGTGCAATGAAAGAGTTGTACTTAACCTATGCCGAGAGCCGTCGCTTGCATGGCCAAGAAAACTATAATCGCCCAAGTCGCTTTTTGTTAGAGATGCCGAAAGAGCTGTTGTCTGAAGTGCGCATGAAAGGCAGTGGCAGTCGTTCTTATGGCGCCCCGGCTCCTCAGCGATCGATGTACAGCGACGAAGCTGTAGACGGTATGCGCATGGGGCAACGAGTGATGCATGGCAAATATGGTGAAGGGGTAGTACTGCAGTTTGAAGGCGGCGGCGAACGCGCCAAAGTTCAGGTTAATTTTGCTGAAGGTGCCAAGTGGTTAATGGTGGGCTACGCGAATCTACAAACTTTAGATTGATTTGCGAGTAATCGAATGGAATGTGAGAAAGAATTTAGGGAAGAGATATGAAGAATGTTAGCTTAATCGTTATTGCTGTGATTTTGGCGAGCTGCAGCGGTGAGAGTGGACAGCCCACGGTTTCGGCGGCTAGCCCTTCTAAAGCGCAAGTTTACCGATGGAAAATGATCACCACTTGGCCCAAAAATCTACCTGGCTTAGGCACTGCACCTGAACGACTAGCCCAAAAGCTGAAGATTATGAGCGCTGGACGCCTAGATATTAAGGTGTATGGCGCTGGAGAATTGGTCGGTGCACTCGAAGTTTTTGATGCAGTGTCTCAGGGCACTGCCCAGATGGGACATGGCGCCGCCTACTACTGGCGCGGCAAGATTCCTGCCGCTGCGTTTTTTGCTACGGTCCCATTCGGTATGAACGCCCAAGAAATGAATGGTTGGCTGCACTATGGAGGCGGTCTAGAACTTTGGCGTGAACTCTACGCGCCGTTCAATTTAGTGCCTTTTGCCGCCGGTAATTCAGGTGTGCAAATGGCCGGTTGGTTTAACAAGGAAATTAACTCAGTTGCAGATCTAGAAGGCTTGAAGATGCGCATCCCCGGTTTAGGTGGAGAAGTTTTGGCCAGAGCCGGTGGTACGCCAGTGGTCTTACCCGGTGGTGAAATTTTCACCGCACTACAAACGGGGGTTATTGACGCTACCGAATGGGTGGGGCCTTACAACGATTTAGCTTTCTCATTACATACTGCCGCAAAATACTATTACTACCCCGGATGGCACGAGCCGGGCCCTACATTAGAAGCAATGGTTAATAAGGAAGCTTGGGATTCCTTGCCAGATGATTTGCAGATGATGATAGAAGTGGCCACTAAAGCGATTAACGAGGACATGTTGAGTGAGTTTACTGCGCGCAATAATGCAGCTCTGGTGACCCTTGTTGAAGAACACGGTGTGCAACTGCGCAGGCTACCCGATGATGTATTAGCCAAACTAAAAGATATATCCCAAGAGGTAGTCGCAGAAGCAGCCCTAGAAAATGAACTGGCTGGGCGCATCCATGATTCTTATACAACCTTCCAGCAAGATGTCAGCAAGTATCATGCATATAGCGAACAAGCATATCTAAACGCGCGGTAGTGGGAGTAGGCGAGTATGGAATTAAAGTGCACTGAGTACCAAGTAGACGCTGACGGCATCGCAACGATCTGGTTGAACCGTCCGCATCGGATGAACGCCTGGACCGGTAGACTACACACCGAATATCGCTATTTGCTGGAACAAGCCAACGATGATCAAAAGGTTCGAGTGATTGTTGTTAGCGGTAGAGGCAAAGGGTTTTGTGTTGGCGGCGATAGTGATGCGCTTAATGGTCATTCGGAACGTGGTGGCTACGATTCTGGCACCAAAGCAGATATTGCGCAGCCAGGTTTCGGCACCAGTCCGGAATTCGATGCAGCTTTTGCCTATCATTTTGGGTTAGATAAACCTGTGATTGCGGCAATGAACGGTCCGGCTGCGGGGGTTGGTTTAGCCCTCGCTTGCTTTGCCGATTTGCGTTTTGCTGTGCCCGGTGTGAAATTCACAACTGCTCACGGCAAACTCAATTTGCCCGCCGAATATGGCCTTTCTTGGATGTTGCCAAAGATTATGGGTCTTGGCCGGGCTAATGATTTACTCCTAACCAGTAGAGTGTTTACTTCAGACGAAGCCCAGCAATTGGGTTTTGTGAATCAACTGTTTAGTGCCGATGAACTGCTGCCTAAATGCTACGAATATGCGCGCAACCTGATTCGTAGCGTTTCACCTAATTCTTTGCGGCAGACCAGATGGCAAATTTATCGTGACTTACACCGAGATGTGGCGGCGTCTGTGAAGGACTCGGAACATTTAATTAACGAGATGGCAAAGGAAGAAGATTTTCGCGAGGGCGTGGCCGCTCTGGTTGAAAAGCGCAGTCCTGATTGGCCTTCTCTGAAGTAAATCATACTGTGGTGTAGCGGAAAGACTGTTTGGGTTTTTCCCCTGGTTGACTTAGATTTTCAGTCTAGATTTTCAGTCTAGATTTTTGGTCTAGATTTGCGTTCTAGATCTGCGCTCTAAACCTGCGCGATATGGTTTTCGGCAGCGCAGATTATTTCAGCAGCCCGGGTAACCATGTTGCCATTTCGGGCCATACTAGCAGTGCACAGAGCAATACTAGCTGTAATCCGATAAAGGGCGCCACGCCACGGTAGATTTCTGCGGTAGCTACTGAAGCCGGGGCGACCCCGCGTAAATAAAATAGCGCAAAGCCAAAGGGTGGGGTTAGAAAGGAGGTTTGCAGATTAACCGCGATCAAAATGCCGAGCCAGATGGGGTCTACTCCCATTGCCATAAGCACCGGCCCAACTATAGGCACCACGACAAATGTTATCTCGATAAAATCGAGGATAAAGCCCAATAAAAAAATCACCAGCATAACGATAGCTAGCGCGCCCCACATGCCGCCAGGCATTTGCTCGAACATTGACTGCACCAATTCTTCGCCGCCGAAGCCGCGAAAGACTAACGAAAAAATAGAAGCACCCAGCAAGATAAAAAACACCATGCCAGTGGTGGACAAGGTTGCGGAACAAACTTCGGAGAGGTTCTGTAAGTTGATACGAGAATAAAGCAGACCCAAGATCAGTGCGCCAGAAGCCCCCACTCCTGCCGCCTCAGTCGGCGTAGCATAGCCGCCAATAATGGAACCGAGTACTGCGAGGATCAGTAGCAGCGGCGGTGCCAATGCTTTGAAAATGGGGGTTAAGGCAACTGCTTCAGTACGCTCTGCTTTGGGCATAGAGTCTGGATAAACGATTACCCGAAAAATAATGTAACCCAAGTACAACAAAACCAAACAAATGCCCGGAATAATCGCCCCTGCGAACAGGTCGCCAACGGAAATGGATTTGGGTGCAAAAATACCCATATTTAGCTGGGCCTGCTGGTAACCGTTGGACAACACGTCGCCGAGCAACACCAGAGCAATAGACGGCGGGATGATTTGCCCCAATGTGCCAGTGGCGCAAATTGTTCCCGTAGCGACACTGGCTGGGTAGTTGCGCTCCAGCATAATAGGTAGAGACATTAAGCCCATGGTGACTACTGTTGCCCCCACAATGCCAGTACTTGCGGCCATTAACATGCCGACCAAAATCACTGTCACCGCAAGACCACCTCTGAAGCGGCCTAGCAATGCCGATAGGTTCGAGAGTAGGTCTTCGGCGATTTTGGTTTTTTCTAGCAACACACCCATAAAAACAAACAGGGGTACTGCAATCAGTGTTTGGTTGGTAATGATGCCAAAGAGGCGGCCTGACACGAAGCCAAGATCGTTGGCGTCGAAGGTGCCGGTGGCAATGCCGAACATAGCAAAGATCAATGAAACCCCAGCCAGGGTCAATGCCACGGGGTATCCACTGAGTAATACGAGGAAGGTTACGGCAAATAGAAGGAGTGGCAACATAGGCGTTATTTGGTCTTACCGGCGTTTAGGAGTAGTGAGGCCTGCGCCGCAATGGAGGCTAAGCCCTGTAAGAACATTAACGCTGCGGTAATTGGTAAAAGGGTTTTCAGCAGAAATACGCCGGGAATACCGCCAACTTCAGAAGATCTTTCAGTAATGCGCCAACTGTTTTCTACATAGGTAAAGCTAATGAAGAAGATAAAACCAGCGACTGGCAGCAAAAACAAACAATGGCCTAACAAATCTATAACGGCTCTTTTGGTCTCGCTGAGATTGCTATAAATAATGTCCACCCGCACGTGGGAGTTTTCAGCGATACCCATTGGAATGGCGAGCATGAATAAAACGCCGTGCATATACATGATCGACTCTTGGATAAATACACTGCCGCTGCCAAAAGCGTAACGCAGCAAAACGATGCCCATGGTCAGTACAACCATGGCCAGGGTTAGCCAGCGAATAGGTTGGCATGCGGCGACAGCTATTTGCCCTGCGCGGGCGAAAAACCCCATTAGTGAATCTCTCACGCTCAAGGGCTACCCGTCAAAACGTACTGCGTTAACAATAGTTCGATCAGAGTGAAGGAGAGTAGGCTGGCGCCCACCAAGATGTTATTACGGAAAGCCGCGAAACAACCCATACGCTCGCGGTCGCGGATCAGCCATTGTTGATAAACGAAAAAGCCTGCAATGACGATTAAGCCAGCATAATAGGCGTGCGCATAACCCAGCCTTTGCCCGAGTAAATATAGACCCGTTAAGGTTAGCGCTTGCAGAATGCCGATCATCACCTTGTCTAAATCACCAAATAGTATCGCGGTGCTTTTAATGCCAACTTTTAGGTCGTCGTTGCGATCTACCATTGCATATTGCGTATCGTAGGCAACGATCCATAGCAGACTGGTAAAAAACATCAGTATGCTTTCTGATGGAACTGCTAGGCCTTGGGCAGACCAAGCCATTGGAATACCCCAGCTAAATGCTGCCCCAAGTACTACCTGTGGCATGTGTGTCCAGCGTTTCATGAACGGGTAAGCAATGGCGAGGGCCAAGCCACCAAAAGCTAGAAGCTGGGTGGTTTGGTTGAGAAATAGCAGCAGCACGCCGGCACTGATTATGAGGCCGAAAAACAAACTCAACGCCTGTTTGGAAGAAATTACTCCGGTGACTAAGGGTCGCTCTTTGGTGCGTTCAACAAAGCCGTCTACCTTGCGGTCAGCAAAGTCGTTAATAACGCATCCTGCACTGCGCATAATAAAAGTGCCAAGGGTGAAGATCACAACCAGGTGCAATGGCGGCAAGCCCCCGGCTGCCATGCACAGTGCTGCCAATGTGGGCCAGAGCAGCAATAGTGTGCCCACGGGCTTATCTAGGCGCATGAGCTGTAAATAATCTTGCAGTGTGGGCGAGTTCATCAAATAAGGACGATTCGTTGATTGAGTTCTAGAGTTTAGTGATTTAGTGGGCTTAGGACCACAATGTAGCCAAATAGCTTTGCTTTAGTGACGTCACAGAAGGAAAATATTCGTAGATCCACGCTAAAACTCAATTTACGGGCAATATTTGCATGCCGGCGTTGATTTTTTCAAGTTCTCAGCTTAGTTTAGCGCGCCTCAATAGTGTCGACTTAAGGTCAGAATTACATGAAGAAATGGCAGTGTATCGTCTGTGGTTGGATTTACGATGAAGCGGAAGGCTGTGAAGATGAAGGCGTACCACCAGGTACTGCATGGGATGACGTCGATGCAGATTTCGCATGCCCTGAATGTGGCGTGGGTAAAGACGATTTCGAAATGGTTGAGATCGGCTAAAGCCGAATTTTGACCACCTCATTGCGGATGGGTGATGTGCATTCTATGTAGTATTGTTCTGCGCAATATTCTTGTTCCCTTGCGGCTCTAATTATTTCTCTTCGTGATATGGCCGTTCGGCCGAGTGTTTTCTGCACCCACATTGAATGGTTTGGGTGCACACCTCTAAATTCCTCGTCTGGGTTCGCTGCGGTAGCTTTGCGCTGCTGCCAATTTTTTGGTGGTCCTTGATCTGTCGTGTATGAGCGCAAAAAAGGCAAAAGATTGAAAAATCAGAACCATTGGTTCTAGAACGTATGTCCTATATTTCTTACCTGCTTGGTGGTGAATGTACTAAGCACTGACACCCTCGGTGATATTTTTCGCTTCCTGAAACAAAGTTAGTCTTTTGGTTATTAACTTTAAGCTTGGCTTCAAGCCCGTTGGTCGGAAAGAAATATAACTAAGGTGTGGGCTGAGAGATGCTCATACGAGCGAATGGTTGATTTTGCTAAATTGATTTTGCAAATTCGATTTTAAATAGGGAAAGCATTGATGCAGACTAAGGTAGGGGTTGAGCCTTGCGGTGAAGCTATTTGGCACACAGGTGAGTAGCAGTAAAACATTGGCGTTATGTTTGGGCGTAGCGGTGGTATGCATTTTTGTCCTGATTTTGTTTGTTTTTTCTCCAATTTCATTAGGTATAGTCGATTGCGAGGGCTGTTCTACTGAGTCAATTGCACTGGCCGGTCATCTTGGTCGGTTGGATATTGTTTCCTTAGCACTGGTATTTGTTGGACTAGGCGTTGGTTTCTTCGCGCTTTTTGGATTTGGTACGATCAAGGAAGATGTTGTGAACTCGGCGAAGAAAGCTGCAATTGAAGCGGTCCGGGCGGAGTTAAAAGCAGAAGTAGAACGGGCCCACACCAACTATATGTTGGCTCTTGAGACATCAGAGCGCACTAATGCAGGCTCTACCGGAAAGTTGGAGGATTTGTGATGACTATCGGCACGTATTGGGAGGTTATGAAGAAGTTCCAGCAAACGCTTCCGGTGGACGTTATCGGCTTGGCCAAGGAAATGGGGCTCAAACTTTCAAAAACAGCTGAATGGAGCAATGGCCTCTCAGGCATGATTCGCCTTGAAGAAGGTGGCGTCTATAGAATTATCGTCAACGCTAAGCATAGCCAGCATAGGCAACGATTCACCATTGCCCACGAGCTAGCGCACTTTATGCTACATAAACCTTTGATCGGCGATGAGCTAACAGATGATGCGTTATACCGCTCCGGCTTATCTAACGGTGTTGAGATGGAAGCTAATGCTATGGCCGCAGACATATTGATGCCACGTGCTGAAGTTTTAAGATTTAAGCGCGACAGGGATATGACCTCTACTTCAATGGCCGAAAAGTTTGACGTTTCTCAATCTGCCATGGACATTCGATTGGGTGTGCCCTCTGAGCAGTAATTTTACCTAAGCCTATGTTAGGCTTTTGACTTCTCTGCTGGCTTTTGTGCATCAGCAGCAAAAGGTTTTATCCAAAATCTTATTCTAGATGAGGTGAATATGAGTCTTACCCAACGCATTCTTTTGGCCATGTTTTTCGGCCTGATTCTTGGCGCGGTTCTGCAATGGGCAGATTTACCCCAAGAGCATTTTCTTTCGCTGTATTTTTTAGATGGCCTAATAGACTCAGGCGGCAAGATTTTTGTCACCTTGTTGAAGATGATGGTGGTGCCTTTGGTCTTTGTCTCGCTGGTTTGCGGTGCAGCCAGTTTAGGTGCTACCGGTAGTGTTGGGCGCTTGGGCGGTAAAACCATTGGTCTTTATTTGCTCACCACGGCAATGGCCGTGTCCATGGCGCTTTGCATGGCCTTGGTGATTAATCCGGGCTTAGGTGCTGTGGATGATACCGGTGAAAAAACTCAATACACCGCCTATGAAGCGAAACAAGCGCCCAGTGTTAAAGACACGCTGATTGGTATTTTTCCAAGTAATCCAGTGAAGGCTATGGCCGAAGGCAAAATGCTCCAAGTCATTATCTTTGCATTGCTGATGGGTTTAGCTCTGAGTCAAGCCGGTGAGGCTGGCGCGAGGATAGTGAGTGTCTTTAATGACCTCAATAGTGTGTTCATGAAAATGATCACGATGGTGATTATGCTCACGCCCTACGGCGTTTTTTGTCTCATGGTGAAGTTGGGTGCCACTGTGGGGCTGGGGGAAATCGGTAAGGTATTTGTTTACTTTATTACCGTTGTGCTGGCGCTGCTGTTCCACGCCTGCATCGTTTATCCGAGTTTGTTGAAGACAATTGCCGGACTCAGTCCCCGTGTATTCCTACCAAAAATGAAAGAGCCTTTATTGGTTGCCTTGTCTACCGCGTCCAGTGGCGCAACGCTACCCGTGACCTTACGTACGGTGCAGAACAAACTTGGGGTTAATAACAATGTAGCTTCTTTTGCAGTACCCCTCGGCGCCACCATCAATATGGATGGCACCGCAATCATGCAAGGTGTGGCCACGGTTTTTATTGCGCAATATTTTGGCTATGACTTGGGCCTTGCCGCTTACCTAACAGTTATACTCACGGCGACATTGGCGTCCATTGGTACCGCTGCTGTGCCGGGAGTGGGGCTTATTACGTTGACCTTGGTATTAGACCAAGTGGGCTTACCTGTGGAAGGAATTGGTTTAATCATTGGTGTTGATCGACTGCTTGATATGTTGCGTACGGCGGTGAATGTCACCGGTGATGCAACGGTGGCCACAGTCGTTGCTAAGTCTGAAGGGCAACTGGATCTGGACGTCTACCATGATCCTGAAGCGGGCTTGGCCATTGATGAGGTGAGCGAGAGAACAGCTTAAACAGCTTTGCTTAAGGGGCGGTGCGCCAGCCCCTATAGCTGGCGTCAGGTTGGCCTAGTTAGACCGTTAGGTGGCCATGGTCGGCGGGTGCCCAGGTCATCAGCAAACCTTTCAGGGTAGCGTGCTCCTCACTCCCTGGTTCTGCGTTCATTAAACTTTCGCTGCGCTTGATTACTCTTGGCATAAGAAAAGCGTGAACCGCTAAGTCTGCAATCTTGAAGCTTTGTTCGCCGGCTTGGCGTGTGCCTAAAATGTCACCAGGTCCTCTGAGCTTTAGGTCTTGCTCGGCGAGATAAAAACCGTCCTGGCTTTGCCTTAGGGCATTCAGTCTATGTTTTCCGGCTTGGCTCAGACCCGGTTTGAAAAGTAAAAAGCAGCGACTGGCTACTTGCCCTCTGCCCACACGGCCGCGCAATTGGTGTAGTTGCGCTAAACCCAAACGCTCAGAATTTTCAATTACCATATGCGTTGCGTTAGGCACATCTACACCCACTTCAACCACTGTAGTGGCAACAAGAATGTCGTATTCGCCAGACTTGAAGGCATCCATGATGGCGACTTTCTCATCACCGCGCATACGCCCGTGGAGTAGCCCTACGCGGAAATTTGGTAAATTTTTGGCTAAATATTCAAACGACGCATTGGCAGACATCGCATCAATTTCGTCAGAGTCTTCAATTAATGTACAAACCCAATAGGCTTGCTGACCCTGAGCAAGTGCTTGAGTTACCTGCTGAACAACCTTTTCGCGATTGTCCTCCTTCACGGTGTGGGTTGTGATGGGCTGACGACCTTTGGGCAATTCATCAATTACCGATACGTCCATATCAGCATAGAGAGTCATGGTAAGCGTTCTTGGAATAGGGGTAGCTGTCATCACCAGTTGGTGCGGAAAGTTGCCTTTGTTTTGCAAGATCATGCGTTGGTGAACCCCGAACCGGTGTTGCTCATCAATGATCACCAATGCAAGTCGAGCAAAATTGACGCGATCTTGAAACAGTGCGTGAGTGCCTACGATAACTTGAGCTGTGCCATCGGCAATCTCCGCAAGGGTTTCTCGCTTAACTTTGGCGGGCATTTGGCCGGTGAGCAAGGTCACTTTAATGCCCAACGGTGTTAGCCAATTACTAAAGTTATGAAAATGCTGTTCTGCCAACAGTTCCGTTGGCGCCATGATTGCGGCTTGGCTTGCGTGCTCCACCGCACGTATTGCCGCAAAAGCCGCCACTACGGTTTTTCCTGAGCCTACATCGCCCTGAACCAGTCTAAGCATGGGCGTCGTACTTTCTAAATCTGTTAGCGTCTCGCCCACTACGCGAACTTGGGCTGCGGTTAAATTGAAGCCTAGATTGTCCAGCAGTGTTCTACCCAGCCCATCAGCCCGTGGCAGTGACATGGCTTGTTGCTGACGCCTTTTCAGCGCACGTCCCTTCATAACAATGTAATAGGCGCACAGCTCATCCATTGCTAAGTCTTGCTGTAGTTCCTCAACGCTAGTCAGGCTGGTGGGTTGATGCAGTGCAATGAGCTTTTCGTAGGGCGTGCCCTGTTGCTGTGGCCAGGGCAATGCACAGATCTTAGTCGCAAGATTACGTAGACGTTGCTGACCTAGGCCTTGGGTAGTTGGATATACAGGAGTTAACTCGGCTTTGGGTGGGGCCGGTTCGTGATCAAAAGTTTGGTATTCGGGGTGGGCCATGGCCAGGTTACGACCGACAAAGCCAACACTGCCAAATGCTCGAATATACTTCGCGTTATCTATGGCGCTTTTTTGAAATTTCGAAAAGCGGAAAAAGCGCAAGCGAATATCGCCGCCTAACCCTTCGGAGCTATTGCCTACCAATACTTCAAGGCTGCGCTGTCTGCCGAATAAAATTTTGCTGCCTAGCACTTGACCGCAGATATAGCCCTCATCCCCTGAACGCAGTTGTCCAATGGTTAGCACTTTAGATCTGTCTTGGTAGCGCATGGGTAAGTGCACTAGCAGGTCAATGAGGCGAAAGATCCCTAACTTTTTTAAAGTCTGTGCAAGTGCGGGACCAACACCTTTAAGCTCGGTAATTTCAGCTTGGGGATCTATAGCCATCTTGGCAAATCGATCAGTATGTTAAGTACTGACCATAATGGCATCGACTTCTACTTGAGCGCCTTTAGGTAGTGCGCTTACTTCAACCGCCGCTCGGGCAGGGTAGGGTTCGCTAAAGTATTCGGCCATTACAGTATTAAGGTTAGCGAATTCGTTTAAGTCGGTAAGGTAAATGGTCAGCTTTACACAATCGCTGAGACTGCCCTGGGATGCTTGCGCAACAGCAGCCAAATTTTTAAACACTTGATGGGTCTGTTCAATAAAGGTATCGCTGACCAGTGTCATTGTTTCTGGCACCAAGGGAATCTGCCCGGATATAAAAGTCATGCTGCCTTGAGTCACTTTGACTGCTTGTGAATAAGTGCCAATGGCAGCAGGTGCAGAGTCAGTTTGAATAATTGTACGAGTCATTTTTTCTCTCAGAATACAGAAATTGTTAGTTATTGGTGCGCGCTAGGGTAATTACCGAGGTAATGTTTTTTAGTTTACGCATCAATCTTGCTAGGTGAGAGCGGTTGCGAACGGTGGTACCTATTATCAGCGTACTGATTTCAGCACTGCGTTCTTTAACGCTTATGTTATCCACCCCGGCATCTGCTGCAGCAACTTCTGCGGCAATTTCGGCCACAATACCTTTGCGTCGATTAACATCCACTCTTAAGGTAGTGAGGAATTCGCCCTCGGTAGTAGATGTCCATCTGGCGGGTATGATCTCATGGGCCGAGCGTCGGCGTAGCTCACTCAAGTTGGTGCACGTTTCAATATGTACAACAAAGCCCTTGCCCGCAGTCATGTGACCAACAATATGGTCTCCGGGTAATGGGCCACAGCATTTGCCATAGTTAATCACGAGTCCCTCGCCGCCACGAATGGCTATCGGTCCCCCACCCTGTACTTCAACGGCCTCGTATTCAGGATTGTCAACCGCGAGCAATTTTTGTGCAGCAACGTAAGCCATGAGCTCGCCGTTGCCGATGGCCGCTAATAGCTCATCAAGTTTGCGCACGCCCAGTTCGGTGAAGACTTTGCGTAGGCGGCGGAAGTCTAGATCATTGATGCTTTTGTTGGCGTTGCCCAAGGCGCGATTCAGAAGCTTTCTGCCCAACGCAACAGATTCACCCTGTTGCTGGTGTTTTAGTTCATGGCGTATTGCTGAACGCGCCCGTGATGTGACGGTGAATGTCAGCCAATCAGGGTTGGGGCGACCATCTTCGGTAGTGATGATTTCCACCCTTTGCCCGCTTTGCAACTGCTGGGAGAGCGGTGCAAGCTTTTGGTCAATACGACAGGCGATGCAACGGTTACCCACATCAGTGTGCACGCTGTAAGCGAAATCTACCGGACTCGAGCCGTTGGGTAATTCCAATATTTTGCCGTTAGGCGTAAAGACGTAAATTTCATCGGGGAACAAGTCGATTTTCAGGCTTTCGATAAACTCTAGTGGATTACCGGCACGACGCTGTAACTCCATCAAGTCTTTAATCCACTGTCTTGCCCTTTGGTGGTTAGAGTCGAACTCGCCATCACTTTTATAAAGCCAGTGTCCGGCAATACCATTTTCTGCCACCGCTTCCATTTGCTTGGTGCGAATTTGCACTTCTATCGGTACGCCGTGCATACCAAACAAACTGGTGTGTAGGGATTGATAACCGTTGACCTTAGGGATGGCGATATAGTCTTTAAAACGGCTAGCAACGGGTTTATACAAATTGTGCACTATGCCTAGAGTGCGATAACAAGCGTCTGGCTGGTCGACTACAACTCGGAAACCAAATACGTCCATGATCTCAAGGAAAGATTTCTGCTTGGATTTCATCTTTTTGTAGATAGAAAAAGCATTCTTTTCGCGTCCCACAACTTCAGCACTGATGCCTTCGCGGTTCAGCGCAGCCGTCATGGTGTCGCTGATTTCGTCCATAAGTTTGCGGCGATTGCCGCGTGCGGAAATCACAGCGCGCTCAATACGATCTGAGCGCAGTGGGTAGAGGGCCTTAAAGCCTAGGTCCTCTAGTTCGCTTTTCATTGTATGAATGCCCAATCTATTCGCGATTGGGGCATAGAAGTCTAAGGTTTCTTTAGCAATACGTTTACGTTGGCTAGCTGACATCACGCCGATAGTTCGCATATTGTGCAAACGATCAGCCATTTTCACCATGATGACGCGAATGTCTTTGGCCATGGCCAAGGCCATCTTCTGAAAGTTCTCGGCTTGAGCTTCGTCGCGGTTAGCGAAAATTTTGCTTAGCTTAGATACGCCATCGACAATTTCCGCCACAGACTCACCAAACATTTCGCCAAGAGATTGTTTGCTCGCGCTGGAATCTTCAATAACGTCATGCAGCAAGGCCGCCATAAGAGTTTGATGATCCATGCGCATTCCAGCAAGGATTTGTGCAACCGCTGTGGGGTGGGTTATGTAGGGGTGACCGGTACGTCTGCTTTGGCCTTCGTGGGCCTGTGTCGCATAGCTGTGGGCAGCTCTAACTTTCTCAATTTCCTGCTCATTAAGGTAGGTGAGCTGGTCCGTGAGAGTCTCTATGGTCGCAGGGGCTGCGACCTCAGTTTGCTTAGCGTGCGCAGCAAGCTGCGCTACAAAGTATGATTCTGAACTGGGCTCAACCCGCAGTCGACTCATCCTCTCCTACTCTGCCACTGTTCAGATTGCCTACACTGAAATCGATATTTATTTCTTCATCATCTGGAGAAATTTCTTGGCTGTCTAACATCTCATGACTGATAAGACCTTGAGCAATTTCTCGCAAAGCAATGACCGTAGGCTTGTCGTTTTCTTCAGGCACCAATGCTTCGGTGTTGTAGTTGCGTAAAGCACGTGCGCGACGGCTAGCCAGCATGACGAGTTCAAACCGGTTATCTACATTATCCAAACAATCTTCTACAGTTACTCTAGCCATGGGTCATCTCGAATATAAAATGGGAGTTGAGTTGGCGAGGATACAGACCAAGGCCTTGCTCCACAAGGCTTTGCTACGCTTTCGCTGGGTTATAGGCCCAGTAGTGACTTAATTTCCGGGCGCTGGGTTTGTATTGTTGTGGATTGCCTGCCGGTTCTCATCACAGAAAGCAATTGTACAAGGGCAGTGTCAAATTCGTCGTTGACAATTAGGTAGTCGAAATCCACTGCGCTGGCCATCTCTATGGACGCCTCGCTGAGTCTCCGCTGGATGCTTTCACTAGTATTTTGACCTCGAGAAATCAATCTGTCTTCTAAGGCTTGGATGGAAGGCGGCAGGATGAAAATGCTTACTGCATCGGGTAGCAGGGCTCTTACTTGAGCGGCACCTTGCCAGTCGATTTCAAGAATGACATCTTGGCCATTTTCTCGCTTGCCAGAGACTTCGCTACGCGATGTGCCGTAGTGATTATCAAATACATCCGCGTGTTCAAGAAATTCTTCGGCGGCGATCATTTGGCTAAATTTGGCGTGATCGACAAAATGGTAATTGACCCCATTGTGTTCGCCAACGCGGGGTTCTCGAGTAGTGTGACTGACCGCCACGACTAATTTTGGGTCACTTTCCAGCGCCGCTGAAACTAAGCTTGTTTTACCTGCGCCTGAAGGCGCAGAGACCAATATGAGTTGTCCTTGAATCATTCTATGTTTTGCACCTGTTCCCGAATTTGTTCGATGATTACTTTGAGGTCCACAGAGGTTTGCGAACTCTCGGTCTTGATAGATTTTGCGCCGAGGGTGTTGGCTTCGCGATTAAGTTCTTGAGTTAAAAAATCTAACCGTCTGCCGTGTGGCCCAGCGCCGCCAATAAGTTCTTTCGCTTCTTCTACATGGATTACCAGTCGGTCTAACTCTTCTCTGACATCTGCGCGTTGTGCCAGCAGTGCGACCTCTTGTTCCAGTCGGTCATTATCTACAGTCACCTCCAGTTCTGCCACTCGCGCGAGTAGACGCTGACGCTGTTGTTGAGCTAGATCGTCGGCCAGTGGTCGAATTGCATCAACATGCCCGGCAATTAAATCGAGCTGTTCTACGAGGATAACTTTGAGTCGTTCGCCTTCTCTAGAGCGTGCTGCAACGAAGGCAGCCAGCGCTTCTTCAAAAAGTTCTAGTACATCATTGTCTAGATCAGCATCTTGGATTGATGAAGGTTGCATTACACCGGGCCAATGTAGGATATCGATGGCGTTTAGTGCCTTGGTATCCGGGGCCAAAGCTTTCAGTTCATTAAAAGCCTGGAGCAGCTCTTGGACCTTTTCGGCGTTCAAGGTTAAGCCTTTGCTGCCGGCAGTTGATTCCACTCGAAGTGAACAATCGACTTTGCCTCGTTTGAGCTGTGCGCGGGCACTGTCCCTGATTTTTTGCTCCAGCCCTCGCAGACTGTCGGGCATGCGAAAAGCGGTTTCTAAATAGCGATGATTGACCGACTTCAATTCCCACACCAGGTGATGCTGTTCAACGTCGCGCTCACTACGGGCAAAGGCGGTCATGCTATACATTTGGTTCATTTTTTGGCGCAATTTTAATTGGTTAAACGCTCTTAGCGTTGGAAGCAGGGATAATACTATTTTTACTAAAGCTTCGCGTGCTTTAGTACTAAAGCATTGGGTGTTAAAGGCGTTAGATTGGCCGCAGTGGAGAGTTAAAACGCACACTTTGATGAAATCGCTGTTTTCTATATGCCATTGAGTGAATAATTCACCCTCTCAGCTTTGACGGCAATATTGCCGCGAAGCAATTTTTATAACGCCCTATTTATAAACCCTTAGGAGATACTATGCGGCCAAGTGGTAGATCAACCGATCAGCTCAGAGACATTAAATTTACACGAAATTTCACCATGCATTCTGCGGGATCCGTTTTGGTGGAGTTTGGTAATACCAAAGTTATCTGTACAGCGTCTGTAGAGAATTCAGTGCCTGGATTTTTACGCGGTAAAGGCGTGGGTTGGGTTACTGCCGAGTACGGTATGTTGCCTGGTGCGACTAACAGCCGTAATGATCGTGAAGCTGCTCGCGGCAAGCAGAGTGGTCGTACCGTAGAGATTCAGCGCCTAATCGGTCGTTCGCTGCGCGCAATGGTAGATATGAAGGCTTTGGGCGAGCGAACAATTCGTCTTGATTGCGATGTAATTCAAGCTGACGGTGGCACTCGAACAGCTTCAATTACTGGCGGTGCAATCGCCTTGGCTGATGCCATTGCCTCTGTAAAGGCGCCCGGTGCTTTGATCGGTATGGTTTCCTCAGTCAGTGTAGGTATTTACAAAGGTACGCCGGTACTTGACTTGGACTATGCAGAAGATTCCAACGCTGAAACCGATATGAATGTTGTTGCCATGGGCGACAAAGGCTTTATTGAACTGCAGGGTACAGGTGAAGAAGCACCCTTCAATAGGACCGAACTGAATGCGTTGATCGAGTTGGCGGAAAAAGGCACAGCCGAGTTACTTGCTCTGCAGCAGGCTGCATTGGCCCAATAATCTGCGCCGCTTAGCCCCAACAAAAATTTGCTGGGGCTATTGGGGTATTGAGTAGGCTCGATGGCATCATTAGTTGCCTGCTTAAAGATTTTTTTACTTTGGTTGCTTCGGCAAATTTGGAGAAAAAATGACCGCTATGACTTCTACAACGTCCTTTATCGAGTTTTTAGTTGGCCAAGGGGTGTTAAAGTTTGGTGACTTCACCTTGAACTCAGGTAGAAAGAGCCCGTACTTTTTCAACCTGGGTTCAGTAGACGATGGCCCTGGACTGCTCACCTTAGGCAGAGCTTATGCCGATGCCATTGTGGCATCTAAAGTCGAGTTCGATGTTCTTTTTGGGCCAGCGTATAAAGGCATACCCATTGCTGTTGCAACGGCATTAGCTTTGGCTGAGCGCAACATCAATGTAGGCGTTGCTTATAATCGCAAAGAAGCCAAAGACCATGGCGAAGGCGGCAATCTTGTTGGCGCGCCAGTGAAGGGTCGAATATTGTTGGTTGATGATGTACTGACTTCGGGCAAAGCCATTCGCACTGCAGTTGATCTCATTAAGGCTGAAGACGCGGAAATTGCCGGGGTGGTTATCGCTCTGGACCGAGCCGAATATGGACCCACTGGAGAAACCGCAGTAGACACCTTGGCGTCTGACCTCGCGGCGCCAATGATCAGCATTGCTGGTGTTGCAGATGTGATTAGCTTTTTGCAAGGCGATGAGGATATGCAGGTGGTGTTGCAGAGCATGCGTGAGTATCAGCAAGCTTATTGCAAGCTTGCCTAACATCGGATCGGCTTCAGCTCGCAGCAGGTTGGTCAGCAAATATATTGGCTGCTAGTAGTGCCCAGTGATCCTTCCAGTGGACAGTGGGTAAGTGCCTAAAGTCTGATCTAACAAACTGCATTATTTGCCCTTCAGCGCTGGCTAGCAGCAGGTTAGCTTTAGCGCTGACACCTATATCACCAAACCTCTGTAGTGCTCTTTCTTCGCGCAGACACTGGCGTATTTGGGTTTCTATTCTGTCCATTAGCTGACACATACGGGTACGCAAGCGCTCTGTTTCCCCTTGCAGCGCATCGCCCACAAATAGACGGGCAAAGCCGGGATTGCGTTCAACAAATGTCAGTAATAAGAAAATAATATTGTGGCATCTTGTCGCTGCGTCTTCGTGGTCGTTGAGTATTGTGCCAATTCGGCTGAATAGAGTTTCTTCGGCGAACTCAATCAACCCTTCGATCATTCTCGCCTTGCTAGGAAAATGCCGATATAGGGCGGCTTCTGATACGCCTACTTGTTTGGCAAGACTAGCGGTGGTGATTTTACCGCCTGGAGTTGCCTCAAGCATTTGGGCCAAAGCCTGCAGGATTTCCTGCTTACGATTAGTTTTCGACATGGTCAATAATCTGTGTGCCTATTCCAGAGTCGGTAAACACTTCTAACAGTAGTGCGTGGGGAACTCGCCCATCAACTATTTGTACGCTGCTGACGCCTGCTGAGACCGCCTTTAATGCGCAATCTACTTTTGGCAACATGCCTTCGTTGATAACGCCTTCAGCAATCAACTGTTCTACTTCGGCTTTAGCAATAGTTGAAATAGTTTCCTTGTTGGCATCTAAGATGCCTGGCGTATTGGTTAGAAGCAAAAGCTTTTCTGCGCCCAAATACTCGGCAATGGCGCCGGCTACAATGTCTGCATTAATGTTGTAAGACTCGCCTTTTTCGCCAACCCCAATGGGTGCAATTACGGGAATGAACTGAGAGTCTTTGAGTGTATTCAGCACGTCCACATCTATGTTGGTAATGGCGCCTACGTGGCCAATGTCGATAATTTCTGAGGCAGAGCTTGCTGGGTCGGCTGCTGCGGGCATGGGTAACTTTTTGGCTTGGATAAGGTTGCCGTCTTTGCCTGTGACACCCACAGCTCTGCCACCATGGGTGTTCAGTAGAGAGACAATTTCTTGATTAACTAATCCACCCAAAACCATTTGCACCACATCCATGGTTTGCGAATCAGTGACCCGCATGCCGTTAACAAATTTCGACTCAATGCCTAATTTTTCCAGCAAGCTGCCAATTTGCGGCCCACCGCCATGGACGATTACTGGGTTAATGCCTACCAACTTCATGAGCACCACGTCTCGAGCAAAACTGTTTTTCAGGCTTTCATCGGTCATGGCGTTGCCGCCGTATTTGATCACAACAGTCTGGCCGTGAAAGCGCTGAATATAGGGCAGGGCTTCAGTTAAGACTTGAACCGTAAGTGTATTGGATGAATTCATAATTAGTTTTGTGTTCTTAGCGAAATTTAAGCGAGTCGTCTATCTTAGCCAATTGAGTCTGAAATTCATCCTGAATGCGATCTAATGCAGCTTGGGTGTCGGCTTCGAATCTTAATGATAATACTGGGCTGGTGTTAGATGGGCGAACTAATCCCCAACCATCTTCGAAATCCACACGAATGCCGTCGATCAAGGTCAATCGCCCATTGCCAAAGTCTGCATGAGCACTGAGCTGGCCCATAACCCAAAATTTGTAGGTTTCTGTGGTCAAGATTTTTAACTCTGGGGTGGTGAAGGTGCTTGGGTATTTGGCAAATACTTCGTCCACATTCTGCTCAGTAGCACTGAGCAGTTCCAGCAGACGCACAGCGCTATAAAGCGCATCGTCAAAACCGTACCAGCGCTCGCCGAAACATATGTGGCCGCTGAATTCGCCAGCAATAGCTGCGTTGGTTTCCTTAATTTTTGCTTTCATATGCGAGTGGCCAGTTTTCCACATTAGCGGCTTGCCGCCAGATTGCACAATGACCTGCTCTAAGTTGCGACTGCATTTGACGTCAAATATGACCGTAGAATCTGGCACTCGGGCACAGATATCCTCGACAAAAAGCATCATCATTTTGTCTGGCCAAATGATTTCTCCCTTGGGCGTAACAACGCCGAGTCGATCGCCATCGCCATCAAAAGCGAGTCCGACGTCCGCATGTTCAGACTTCACCGCAGTAATAAGATCTACCAAGTTCTCTGGTTCCGCCGGATCAGGGTGATGATTGGGGAAGTTGCCATCAATTTCGCAAAATAGCGGTACAACCTCACAGCCGAGTTTGCGCAGCAGTGCTGGAGCCATTTCTCCAGCAACGCCATTACCGCAATCCACCACAACTTTAAGTGGTCTGGATAGCTTAGCTGCGGCCAAAGCTTGCTTAATATAGCGCTCATTTAGTACTTCTGAGGAGGCGCTGCCGTAACCTTCAACCAAAGTGTTGTTGTGCAAGTTTTGATAAAGGTCTTGGATCAGCGATTCCGCAAGCGTAACCCCGCCGATCATCATTTTTAGCCCGTTGTACTCTGGTGGGTTGTGGCTACCAGTGATCATGATTCCAGTGCCGGTGCCAAGCTCGTGAGTGGCATAATAGAGTACCGGCGTGGGGACCTGACCGATGCTGATGACTTCCATGCCGCCCGCGACTAGCCCTGCAATAAGGGCTTGCTCAAGTGCTGGGCTAGATATGCGTCCGTCGCGGCCAGTAACTGCTTTTGGGTTACTGGATGCCATCGCCTGAGTCGCGAACGACCTGCCAAGCCAATAAACCATATTTGGAGTCAGATTTGAGGTAACAATACCTCTGATGTCATAGGCGCGAAAAATACCGTCGTCTATATCGATTTGGTCAAGGCTTACTGGGGAAAAAGCATTCTCGTTCATTAATTTTTTAATTACTTATTTTCGACGAGCTGCTTGGCAAACACAGATATTATTTCATCTAGGATGTGCTCTGCTATTTGGCCCTTGCTCTGGCGAGGGTACTTGGTTTCACCATTTTTGTGGATGAAGGTTACTTCGTTGTCTTGACTGTTGAAGCCAATGTCGTGATTTGAAACATCATTGACGATGATGGCGTCTAAGCCTTTGCGCTGGCGCTTAGACCGGGCGTATTCTAGGGTGTCGTGGGTTTCAGCAGCGAAGCCGATGACCAACCCAGCCGCCTTGCTGGCAACGACGCTGGCGATGATGTCTGGATTTTCCACAAGGCGTAGGCTCATATTCGGATCTGCTGTTTCCGTACGTTTGATCTTTTTCTCATGAATGGCTTCTACTCGATAGTCGGCTACCGCTGCAACGCCAATGAACACATCAACATCGCCTAAACCCTGATGTACTGCGTCGTGCATTTCCAAGGCCGTGGTTACGTCTAATCTTGTGATAGATGGATTAGATTCTGGTACTCGTGGTCCGGCAATGACGCTGACTTTGGCGCCTCGAGCGAGGGCTGCATTGGCAATACTTAGTCCCTGTAACCCTGAACTGTGGTTGGAAATATAGCGCACCGGATCTATAGCTTCTTGAGTTGGCCCTGTTGTAATCATGACGTGCAAGCCGGCCCATTGGGCACTTTTCGCGCTTTGCGTCTTAGGTGAGTAGTGCTGAGCGATGATTGTTTCGATGATCTCTTCAGGCTCAGTCATTCTGCCAGGACCGTCGTCGCCGCAGGCTTGGTCGCCGTGGTCAGGCCCAATAAGTCGGTAGTTAAAGCTGGCCAATGTCTGCAAGTTAGATTGAGTGGCCGGGTGTTTGTACATTTGTTGGTTCATGGAGGGTGCAATACTTATTGGCGCTTGGGTTGCCAAACATAACGTCGTCAGCAAATCGTCGGCTCGACCCTGGGCTAGCCGTGCAATGCAGTTAGCGGTGGCTGGCGCTATAACAATCTGGTCTGCCCATCTTGCCAATTCAATATGGCCCATGGCGGCTTCTGCATTTTCGTCCCACAGAGTTTTGCGTACTGGACTGCCAGATACTGCTTGTAGGGCCGTTGGCGTAACAAAGTGGTGGGCATTTTCTGACATCACAACTTTAACTTCTGCACCTTGGGCGACCAAACCTCTTACAAGCGCTGGGGTTTTATACGCAGCAATGCCTGACGAAATACCAAGCAAAATATGTTGCCCTGCAAGTTTGGACATAGCAAAACCTTGAAACATTTAAAAGATGAAAATAACCGTTGCGTTGCTGACACCGTGACTCACAAAAACTCGTGCAAAAGTACGTGCAAAAACTCGCACAAAAGCACAGTCGAAAGTACGCTCCAAACCACGGAAAAAACCACGGGAAAAACGTCAGCAAAGACCAAGGTTAACATTGAACCTTGCAAAGACGTAATCTCTAGATGGCAAGAAGATGAGAGGCCTCGTGAGCGGCTTTTACGCCATGGCCCAGAAAACCTCTCAACGGCGGAACTTTTGGCGCTGTGCTTAGTTTCTGGGAGTAAAGGGGAAGATGCGGTGCGGATGTCGCGTCGGCTGTTAGAGGAGTTTGGCGGGGTCGGTACATTGCTTGGTGCGCCGATTAGCGCTTTGACCAAGTTTCGTGGAGTTGGCCTGGCAAAGGCTGCCCAGATCAAAGCAATACATGAGCTTATGGCCCGGGATGTTGAGGTTGATTTAGCCAAAGGCCAGCGCTTTAACGACCAACAGTCTGTGAGTCGCTATCTCCGTAAGCGTATTGGTCATTCGCCGCGAGAAGTATTCGCCTGCCTGTACTTAAATTCCAAGCACGAGTTACTCGCCTTTGAGATCATGTTTAATGGTTCTATTGACCGCGCTCATGTGCACCCTCGTGAAGTATTGCGCCGCGGTATTGAGCTTAATGCTGCGGCAATTATATTGGCCCACAATCATCCTTCTGGGGTTGCAGAGCCAAGTCAGGCCGACATTTTTTTGACCAAAGAACTGACCAATTTACTTAAACAAGTAGATATCCGTGTACTCGATCATTTCGTTGTTTGTGCGAGAAATACGGTTTCTTTGGCCGCTAGAGGCCTGATCTAGCCTTTTTTGTTGCTCTAATTCCCCCACTTTGGTATAAACGCGCCTCAAATTTTCTAGGGATCCCGACTATGTCCAAGGTATGTCAGGTCACAGGCAAAAGACCAATGGCTGGCAACAATGTCAGTCACGCAATGAATAAGACGAGAAGGCGCTTCTTGCCTAATCTGCATTACCATCGTTTTTGGGTGGAATCAGAAAAGCGCTACGTCAAACTGCGAGTATCGTCTAATGGTATGCGTATTATCGACAAGAAAGGTATTGATATCGTTCTTAAAGACGTGCGCGCTGCAGGTCATAAGGTATAACAAGCTCTCCTTGCCAGCCAAGCTAGCAGCTTAGGTGGGTTAAAGAGTATAGTTGCTTGGCTTAGGTTGGCTGTTAATCGACCAAGCCATCAATAAAACGGATTAAAACTATGCGTGATAAAATCAAACTCGTTTCAAGTGCCGGTACCGGACACTACTACACGACTGATAAAAACAAGAAGAACACACCAGACAAGATGGAAATTAAAAAATTCGATCCTGTTGTGCGCAAGCATGTGCTCTACAAGGAAGCAAAGATTAAGTAAGGAATGCCCGAACTCCCCGAAGTCGAAACGACTCGGCGGGGCATAGAGCCCTTCCTCCTTGATCAATCGATCCTTGAGATCGAAGTCCGGCAGCCTCGCCTGAGGTGGCCGGTAGACTTGCCGCCCAACCTTGCTGGCAGCAAGGTTGTAGATGTTTCCCGACGCGGAAAATATATTCTGATTACCACACAAGTAGGCTCTTTGCTTATACACCTTGGTATGTCAGGTAGCCTCAGAGTGGTTAGTCCTCAAACCCCGCCTAAGTTGCATGATCATATTGATATCAAGCTGACTGGTGAGCATTGGCTGCGTTTTAACGATCCCCGTCGATTTGGCAGTTTTCATTTTCAGCCAGGTAATGCTCACGAGCACTGGTTGCTTAAAGATCTCGGCGTTGAACCTTTGGAAAACGAGTTTTCTGGCGACTATTTGTTTAATAGTTCAAGGCGACGAAAGGTTGCGGTGAAGAATCATATTATGGACGGTAAAGTCGTCGTCGGTGTGGGCAACATTTACGCCGCTGAATCGCTATTTATGGCCAAAATCAGGCCTGCAACGTCTGCTCAGAGAGTGAGTCGGCTGGCCTATGAAAATTTGGCTCAAGCCATTCGCCAGATTTTGGCTAGCGCCATCAAGGTCGGTGGGACAACCCTACGAGACTTTGTCGGTTCCGATGGTCAGCCTGGCTATTTTAGCCAAAGCCTCAATGTCTATGGTCGCGAGGGCCAACCCTGCAGAGAGTGCGCCAGCACGCTTAAGGGGCAGGTATTAGGCCAGAGGAGTACTGTGTATTGCCCCAACTGCCAAAAATTCAGTGGGTGGCGTTAGAAGCCGCTACAAGGCGTCTATTGAGTCGGGGCGTGGGGTTCTACTAGCGAGTTTTTGTCAGTGCCGCGCTCATGGCGTTACCTCATGGCCATTATTTTGCGCTCTTTGCGTTCTTTTGTGCCAATTCAGTAATGACTTCAGGGTGAACAAACTGCGATATGTCACCGCCCAAAGCTGAAATTTCTCTGACCAATGTTGAGGAGATAAAAGAGCAATCTTTTGATGTGGGTAAGAACACGTACTCAAGCTGAGGGTCTAGAGATCTGTTCATCTCTGCCATCTGGAATTCGTAGTCGAAATCAGTGACTGTGCGCAGCCCGCGCAATACGAACCGTGTTTCTTTGGACCTAACATAGTCGACTAAGAGTGAATTAAAGCCTTCAACTGAAACTCGGTCGCCATATTGCTCGAGGACTTTTTCGCACAGAGCAATTCTGTCTGCCAAATCTACTTTCGGGTCTTTATTGATAGATGTGCCGATGGCCAAGACGACGTGGTCAAATAGGGTTAATGCCCTTTCTACAAGATCAGTATGCCCGTTAGTGATTGGGTTGAATGATCCTGGGTAAACCACAGTTCTCTTTGACATAGTCTTCTTCTCTGCGTCTTTAGACGTCTAATTTCATCGTTAGGGCGATATTAGCCTTGGGTTTTTGCGACTGCAAGTTGATTGAAGTGAATGAAATGTGCTCACTGTTGCAGAGCTTTATGCGCGACCAATGCGCTAAAGGTGTTGCCGCTAGATGTTTTTCGGTTAATTTCTAGATCGTTGGAATGGCTGATTTCTTCTATCAATTGTTGCTTATTGGATTCTAGATAAATATATTTTGTTGCCAACCTATGTTGCACAATGATCCGTACGCACGCAGCTAACAAGTCTGGTTGGGTGTACGGTGGGTCGAGAAATATAATATCAAATGGAGTATTTAGGCCGTTTAGATAATTTAGCGCATTAGCTTTAATGGCCTGACACGAGGGCTCACCAAGATCAGCCACATTTTTTTCTAGGCTAGAGAAAATTGTCGGTTCACTTTCTACCAAAATTACTTCGCTGGCACCTTGAGAAAGCGCTTCTATGCCAAGCGCGCCAGATCCAGCACATAAATCAAGGCACTTGGTGCCTTCGATTTCTGGTCTCAACCAGTTGAATAGAGTTTCTCTGGTTCGACCCAGGGTGGGTCTTAAATCGTCAATTTCCGGAAATGCAATTTTGCGACCTCGCCACTTGCCGCCAATAAGGCGCACTGTTTGGGTTTTAGTACTTTGCTTTTTCATAGGAGATATAACGTGCAGGGCATAGTTTTGATGCCAAGTATTATAGAATGTTCCTGAGCAATGTGCTTTAACCTTAGCGCTACTTGTTAGTGTTTTTCCTTGTGCGCTTAGGTTTGGGATTTTTGCGTTATAGTAGCTCAGTTCCTTGGAGCCATTGGCTTCAAAGGTTCGACCAAAAAGAATTTCACCAAAGATGATATCGATATGTCAGACAGCAAAGCGCCAAGCCTTTTTTCTAAACTACGCTCAGGCTTGGCAAAAACCCGGGCACAACTCGCAGACGGTGTGGGCAATCTTTTGCTCGGCGAAAAAGAAATCAGTGACACGGTTTTAGAAGATTTAGAAACTGCCCTGATCACCACCGATGTTGGCGTGGATACCACTCAAGACATCATCGAAAATTTGACCCAGCGTGCTCAACGCCGTGAACTTGCCAACACTCGGGCTTTGCATGAAGCCTTGCACAAATTGCTGACAGAGCGCCTGTTACCTATTTCACAAACCTTTGAACTGCCGGAGAAAAAGGCCGGCATGCCGCGAGTCATTTTCTTTGTTGGCGTAAATGGGGTGGGCAAAACCACCACTATCGGCAAGTTGGCGAAGCGCTTCAAAGATGAAGGCAAGAGCGTTTTACTTGCTGCCGGAGATACTTTTCGTGCCGCAGCGGTGGAGCAGCTTCAAGCCTGGGGGGAGCGCAACGATATTCCGGTGATCGCTCAGCCTCAAGGCTCGGACAGCGCTTCCGTAGTTTTTGATGCTGTGCAGTCCGCTCAAGCTAGAGATGTTGACGTTCTCCTTGTTGACACGGCAGGTCGGTTGCAGGCTAAAACTCAGTTAATGGATGAGTTAGAAAAAATTCAGCGAGTGGTCAAAAGGCTGGATCCAGGCGCCCCCCATGAAGTGATTTTAGTGCTCGATGGTGGTGTTGGTCAAAATGCACTTAGCCAAGTGAAACTATTTAATGAAGCAGTAAAACTTACCGGGTTAGTGGTGACAAAACTCGATGGAACCGCCAAAGCTGGGGTGATTTTTGCCGTCGCGAGTGGTGCCGGCGGTGTGCCCAAAGTGCCGTTATATTTTATTGGCGTAGGCGAAGGCGTGGATGATTTACGTCCTTTTGATGCAGATAATTTTGTCCAGGCACTGCTCGCCTCAGATTTAGACGCCGGTTAGCCCGCAATGGCCAGCATAGTCTTAGAAAACGTCACCAAGCAGTTTTCCAGCGGCTACAAAGCGCTGGTGGATGTCACGGTGGATTTTGATTCTGGATCAATGACCTTCTTGACCGGTCATTCCGGGGCCGGCAAAAGTACGTTTTTGCGGTTACTTATTGGTGCAGACCAGCCTACCCGTGGGCGGGTTTTGGTAGGTGGCGTGAATATTAGCCAGTTAAGCACAAAGCGCATGCCCTGGTATCGACGCAATGTAGGGGTGGTGTTTCAAGACCACCACTTACTGGCAGACCGTTCGGTGTTTGAAAACGTTGCGCTGCCCTTACGGATTGGACACTTCCCAGCAAAAGAAATTGCATCTCGAGTGCGCGGTGCATTAAGCGCAGTGGATTTGTTGGACAAAGAGAAACTCCTGCCAGGATTTTTGTCCACTGGCGAGCAACAGCGGGTAGGCATTGCTCGAGCCGTTGTAAATAGACCAAAAATTTTGCTGGCTGATGAACCGACGGGTAATTTAGATCCGGGTTTGTCAAAGACGATAATGGATCTGTTTAGCCAATTCAGGGAGATTGGCACCACTGTAGTTATCGCCACCCACGATATAGAGTTGGTCAAGAGTATGGGTCAACCTACACTGAACTTGATTGCAGGGCGTCTTGAAGATGCAGGCGCCGGGCAAACAAAAGTCACCGAGTTCAACAGATGAAAAACCGGGTGCGCTGTGGATAAGAAGAAAGTTGAAAGTCTCGATCCTTGGGCGAAACCATCAGGCGGCTTGCTTAATTGGCTCAAAGACCATGGGCGAACTTTTAATGACACAACCCTGTTTGTCAGTCAGCGTTTAGCCAGCAGTCTGTTTGTATGGTTTCTAGTCGGTATTGCATTAGCCCTGCCAGGAATACTTTGGCTTGCTCAGGTTAATCTTCAAGCGGTTGGTGAGGGCTGGCAGGGTCGCGCTGGGTTGACGGTATATTTCGAGACCGGGGTTAACGCCGCTGAGATAAATACGCTGTTAGGCGATTTAGAGAAAATCCCTTTGGTAGAAAAAACTTCTTTGACCACGGCGGACCAAGCACTCAAAGATTTTGTCTCCCAAACATCGGATGCCCGCGAGCTGCGCAACATAGTCGCCAACCTAGATGAAAACCCGCTGCCTGCATCCATCCAAATTACCAGTAGTGAGGGCGCTGACTTTATTCAGCTTGAGGGTTTGCAGAGGCAGTTACGGGCCAAGTCGCAAGTTAACGATGTGGTTATTGAAAAGACTTGGTTGGAGCGCCTGCGCGATATTACGACCTTGTTAAACCGACTGGGCTGGATATTCGGTGTACTTTTTGGTCTGGGCGCCATTTTTGTTACCTCTGCATCGGTGCGTTTAGCCATAGAGTCGCGCTTGCAAGAGATGCTTGTTTTGGCGCTTGTGGGCGCGACAAGAGGGCAGATGCGACGGCCCTTTATCTATTTTGGAGCCTGTTACGGCCTCGGTGGTGGCATTATGGCGGTGATGTTCTTAGCTCTTATTCTTAACGCAATTGAAGGCCCCCTGCAGGCACTGCTAGGTAGTTATCAAGTGCCTATAGTGGTCAGGGGTTTTGATGGCAAATTCCTGCTTAGTATGTTGATTGTTGGAATTTCTCTCGGCGTAATTGGTGCCTGGGTGGCGGTAAGACAGCGTTTACATAGCGCTCAGTTTGTCTAGCTGAAAACACTCACCGAAAGCAGATTGATGACGCTAGCACCGGGGTTTTGCGCAGCTTTTGTCCCAATTCTGGGTCCAAATCTTTGTTAGCACTCTTCAGGTTAGAGTGCTAATATCAAAAAATCGTGTTACCGGAAGTATCACCATGACAACAAATATTATGGCAATGCCAAGCATCGCTCCAGGTCGCGACCTCGATGCCTATCTACGCACAATTAGTCAATTCCCTATCCTCAAGCCGGAAGCAGAAAAAATCCTTGCTGAGCGTTTTTATGCGGATGCGGATTTAGACGCCGCCCGAGAATTAGTCATGTGTCACCTGCGTTTTGTGGTGCACCTTGCTCGATCATATAAAGGCTATGGACTGTCCCAAGCAGATTTAATCCAAGAAGGCAATGTTGGGTTGATGAAGGCGGTGAAGAGGTTCGATCCCAACGTAGGTGTACGTTTGATTTCTTTTGCTGTGCATTGGATAAAGGCGGAAATTCACGAGTACATTTTACGCAACTGGCGCATTGTTAAAGTTGCAACAACCAAATCTCAACGCAAGTTATTTTTCAACCTGCGTGGTGCTAAGCGCAGTAGTGCATGGTTGACCTTGGCAGAGACACAGGCGATCGCCGAAGACCTTGGTGTATCTGCGGCTGAAGTGACACGTATGGAAGGTCGGTTGAGTGCAAGTGATATGGCATTTGACGGTTACGGTACCGACGAAGAGTCCGCCACCGCACCAATGCACTTCTTGGCTTCTGCCGCGCCGGATCCTGCGGACCTTGTTGCTGATGAGCATATGCAGCAGGACGCGAGCTTTCGCCTCAGCGCAGGACTAGCAGACCTTGATGAGCGTAGTAGAGATATATTGCAGCAGCGTTGGTTGAGTGATGATAAATCTACCCTGCACGAGTTGGCCGCTGAGTATGGTGTATCTGCTGAACGCATTCGCCAGTTAGAAAAGAACGCCATGAAGAAACTCAAACTTGCGATTACTGCTGATTAGCGGATGGCCAAATTATTCATCCTTGTGGGAGGCTCACTGGGCCTCCTTGGCGTTGTGTTTGGTGCCTTTGGCGCTCACGCTCTAAAAGAACGCCTCAGCGCTGCAGGTTTGTCTAGTTGGGAAACCGCAGTTTCCTATCAGATGTACCACGCCTTAGTTTTGCTTTTTGTGGGGTTATGGTTGTTACTCGATGGCCCTGCCTCGCTGCGTTATGCAGGGGTGTTGTTCATTGTTGGTATTGTGCTTTTCAGTGGCAGTATTTACGCACTGGTATTAGGCGCCGGTTCATGGCTTGGGCCAATAACGCCCCTTGGTGGCGTAACTTTGATAGCCGCCTGGGCCACCCTCATATACTCTTCTCTAGCAATAAATAATTAATCAGCCACTTTAGCTACTGGGAGAAAGATTCAGTGCCCGAGCAGGATTCCGCCAGTAACGTCGCCAACGCCGAAAGATCCTTGCACAACGACTTTGCGCACAGCTATATTCGCCGCCGAGGGCGCTTTACTAAAGCCCAAGCCAGCGCACTAGAGCGTTTAACCCAGCACTACCGGCTAGATACGCAAAAAATCAATGCAGATTCTCGGCAACTGGGTATCGAAATCGGTTTCGGCATGGGCCACGAACTTATTGCCTGGGGCCAAGAGCAACCGCACAAGCTACTCCTAGGTATTGAACTCTATCAACCGGGTATCGGTTCAATGCTGTCTAGACTTGAAAACCTTGCCATTGAGAATGTTGCTCTTCTCGATCAGCCTGCACAGAAAGTGCTCGCAGAACTAGCACCTGAGTCGGTGTCGGAAATAAGAATATTTTTCCCTGACCCGTGGCCGAAAAAGCGCCATTTAAAACGCCGGATTATTCAGCCGCAGTTCTTAGCGCAAATGCTTACGGTTCTGCAACCCATGGGTGTTGTGAGGTTGGCAACGGATTGGGCCGAATATGGCGAGTGGATGGCTGAGCATTTTGCCATGAATTCGAACTTCACCTGCGAGTTGGATGCTATTAGAGATCCTGCGGTAGATGAGAGTAATCAGATCAAAGACCTTGAGCCGGATTTGTCAGAAGACGCATTAGAGGTCGTTCGCGGTAGAACAAAATTTGAAACCCGCGGCGAAAAGCTCGGCCACCGTATTCGGGACTTTACCTACCGTCGTACTAGTTAACGAACCGCTCCAACACTGTGTCCAAATAGCGCAGGCCCAGCTCGGTAGTACTGCAACGATCGGCTTTGACTAATCCCTGGGCGACAAGCTCGCTCCATTGCTTTTCTATGTTCTGCCAAGCTAAGCCGGTGGTTTGAGTAAAAGTTTGCTGCTCGGTGCCGTCGATTAGCCGCAGAGCATTCATCATAAACTCTAACGGCAACTGCTCATCGAGCACCGTTTGGTAGGAAGTTTTAGCTGGCTCACCCTGATAAAGTCTCGGTTGAGATGCTTTCTGCGTGCGCAAGATATTTGGTCGGCCGCTGATTTTTCCATGTGCCCCAGCACCCAAACCGACATAATCTCCAAAGGACCAATAATTGATGTTGTGTTGGCAGTAGGCCGAATCTCTTGCATAAGCGGAAATCTCATAGCGGCTGTAGCCTTCGGCTTCTAGTAGTTCGTTACCCTTGTTTTCAATTTCCGCCAGAATGCCGTCTATGGGTAGCAGTGGCGGACGTTTGGCAAATTCAGTTTTTGCTTCGATGGTCAACTGATACCAAGAGATGTGTTGGGGTGAAAGTGCGATAGCGCTTGTCAGATCAAACAGTGCATCTTCAAGTGTTTGGCCGGGCAGGCCCCACATAAGATCTATGTTGATGTTTGTGAATCCCGCCGCTTTGGCCTTGGCAACTGCTGCCACGGTTTCATCACAGTTATGTACCCGGCCCAGTTTGGCCAGCTGACTGTTTTGAAAAGATTGCGCGCCGATGGAAAGGCGATTTATTCCTGCACCCAAATAGTGTTCAAAGTTTGTATATTCTTGGGTGCCAGGATTCGCCTCCATTGTCACTTCAGCGTCAGTGGCAAGGGGTAGTTTCTGCAGTAGCTTCGCCATCAATTGCGGGCGAAAAAGACTCGGTGTGCCGCCACCAAAAAATACAGTCTTAAATCCGGACTCCAGAGCTTTCTGGTTATCCGCATGGGCGAAAATGCTGGCGGATTGATCTTGCCAGTCCTCTAGCAGGGAATCTAAGTATCTCTGTTGATCAACATCATCCTTAAGCGGGTGGGAATTGAAATCACAATAGGGGCATTTTTTGATGCACCACGGGAAGTGTACGTAGACGCCCGGGTTGTTAAGCATTTAGGTTAAGACTTGCCGACAGCTGACTAACCAAGTGTGCACTGGCTTGACCTCGATGACTAAGTTCATTCTTGATTGTCGCAGGTAGCTCAGCCGCGCTACGGTTTTCGCTGGCAACGAAAAATAGTGGGTCATAACCGAACCCTCCGTCTCCTTTAGGTTCTAATAGGATCTCGCCCCACCACTGTCCGTAGGCAATTATCGGTGTCGGGTCTTGGGCCTGATTTAAAAAAACCATACAGCAAAAGAAATAGGCTGCCCGTGACTCATGGCCCGCTAGCTGACTAATTAGTTCTCTGTTATTTTCTTCGTCCGTTGCCTCACTATGGGCAAAGCGCGATGAATAAATACCAGGCCGACCACTCAGCGCAGGTACAACCAAACCGCTGTCATCGGCTATAGCGGGCATGGCTGCAGCCAAACTCACGGCCCTAGCCTTAATCAGGGCATTTTCTACGAATGTTGCGCCGTCCTCTACAGGACTTGGAATGGTTGTATCAGTTTGGTTCTCTAGCTCTAAGCCTAAAGGCGCCAGCAAACGCTGCATTTCGATAATCTTGCCGTTATTGCGCGTTCCCAGCATCACTTTCATTATTCTGCCCAATAGAGCTTTTGGTTGAATTTAAGCAAGGTAGACTTGCCGTCAGGTGCGCTCGCCTCAATTTTAATTCTATGCACTTCTTGATCTGCGAAGCGTATCTCTGCGAGATAGTAAATGGCGTCACCCTCCTTCACTTGTTTGAAGTCTAGATTTTGTAATTGGCCTAACAAATTCTGACTGTCGCCTGTAATGACGGCGTTTACCGCCTTTTTCTCGCGATTGAGAACCGATACATTAATCAGTGCACGATCTTTGCCGCGAGAAATATCGTATTCAGCTGCAATACTTGGCTTCAGCATAGTGGTGGGTATGACTATATAGTGGAGTTCATATTGGCCGAAACGCTGCATTTGCTCGGCAGCGCTCAGCGGACTGAAGATGATTGCCGTTACGCAGAGCAAAATTCTTAACGGGATCTTTATGAACATGCGGACTTTCCTAGTCGATAAAATGCATAGGTGCCGAAAAAATTGGGCGCCCAATTAATAAAAGCCTTTTCTTGATGGTTTGCGTCAACTACACGCCGTTGAATAATATTGATAGATTCAGTTTTACACAGTTGCTCAAAGTCGGCGAATGTACAAAGGTGAATGTTTGGTGTGTCAAACCAGCTATGTGGTAATTGTTCAGACACAGGCATTACACCCTTCAGTGCTAGCTGTGCACGACAGCGCCAATGGGCAAAATTTGGAAAAGTGACAATACATTCTTCGCCGACGCGCAGCATATCTCTAACAAGTTGTCTTGGTTCTTTGACCGCCTGTAGTGCGTCGGTCATAACAACCATGTCAAAACTGTCTTTGGCAAAGTTGTCTAAACCTTGATCCAAATCTTGCTCAATGACATTGACACCCTTGCTCACGCAGGTTCGTATATTTTCTGCGTCGCGGTCTAAGCCGTAGCCATTTACCCGTTTGTCGCGCTGTAGATGATTAAGTAACTCACCCTCCCCACAACCCAAATCTAGTACCCGGGCGCCAGGGTTTATGAGGCCAGCGATCAGTTCTAAATCACCCCTCATGAAAGGTCCCCTTGAGTTGTTTGCGAGGATCTAGATATGTCTTCGAGTTCGGCGTAGGAGCGCTGCAAGAATGCACTAAGAATTTTTGTGTACCTATTAATGGGCAATAAAAACGAATCATGTCCGTGTTCAGATTCGATAATAGCTGAAGCGACATTTTTTCTTGCCCGAATTAGCGCGTCGACAATTTCTTGAGATCGCTCAGGTGAAAAGCGCCAATCTGTAGAAAACGAAAGCACCAAAAACTTTGTTGTGGTTTGTTCAAGTGCGCGAGTTAGGTCGCCGTCGAATTCTCGCGCCGGATCAAAATAGTCCAAAGCGCGGGTCATCAAGAGGTATGTATTGGCATCAAAGTACTGAGTGAAAGCACGCCCCTGATAGTGAAGATAACTCTCTACTTGGAATTCAACATCAGCGCCTTGTGCGAAATTGCCAGATTTCACGTCGCGACCAAATTTTGTTTTCATACCATCTTCGGAGAGATAGGTAACGTGCCCAACCATCCTTGCCAGCATCAACCCTTTCTCGGGGTTTTTATCAAACTGCTGGTAATTGCCCGAGCAATAGTCTTCGTCGGTTGTGATGGCTTGCCTGGCGATTTCGTTGAAGGCAATATTCTGAGCCGATAATTTAGCCGCGGATGCAATTAAAACTGCCGCATAAACTCGCTCGGGGAAGTCGATACTCCATTGCATTGCTTGCATGCCACCTAGGCTGCCGCCAACTACGGCAACAAACTTTTTGATTCCAAGATGATCTGCAAGGTGCGCTTGGCTCGCTACCCAATCTTTAACCACAACATTGGGGAAGCTTGGACCAAATATTTCGCCCGTATTAGGGTCTATAGAGTTTGGCCCGGTGCTGCCATGACAACCACCTAGGTTGTTGAGACTGAGGACAAAAAATTGATCCGTATCTATGCACTTTCCTGGGCCTATACAAGCATCCCACCAACCTGGCTTTGCATCATCTAATGCGTGAAAGCCGGCCGCATGATGATGCCCAGATAGGGCGTGACAGATAAGTATGGCGTTAGATTTATCAGCGTTGAGCGTGCCGTAAGTTTCGAATACTAATTCGTACTCGTGCAGTTGTTCACCGTTTTGCAGCCAGAACTCCGAGTTATGCTGATAGCGCCGTGGCTCAACTACGCCTAACGAGTTTGCTTTTGATTGCGTCATTAGATAAAGGCGTATGCGTTAGGTAGCGACCTTTGAGCGATAGACAGCAGCAAAATGACCACCATAGGTGAAAAATCTAGTGGGCCCATGGATGGTAAAATATTCCTAATCGGGCGTATCAAAGGGTCCAACAATTGATCTAACAATGATAATCCAGGATGACTATTGCCTTGAGAGACAAAGCTCGCGATAACAACTATGAGCATTGACCACCAGTAGAAATCTACGAGCACAGAAAGGGTGCGCACAATACCAAAGACAGCGTACTGGCTCACGGAGAGCTTCCCCATGCTGATGATGACTACAAACACTAGACCCATGAGCAAAGCGAGAAGCGCAGACGCTAGGTCGAATTTGCCGATTGCTGGTAGGAATTTTCTCAAAGGCGATGCTAAAGGTTCGCTGCCTTTGATTACTGCTTGGCTAATAGGGTTGTAGAAGTCGGCGCCACTGGCTTGGAGCAAAAACCTAATTAAGAACAGTAGCGTGGCTAAACGCATAATAAGGTCGGCAACTAATATAAGTGTCTGAGTCATGATTTAGCTCCAAATTCTATGGCCAATTCTTTGGCTCTATTTTCCGCCGCAGTTAATGCCTCAACGACTGTTGCTGGTAGACCTTGCGCCAACATTAAGTTCAAAGCAGCTTCGGTAGTTCCTCCAGGAGAAGTAACGTTTTTACGTAATGTGCCTGGATCTACATCATTCTTCTGTGCCATCAGTGCGGCGCCGAGTGCCGTTTGCTCAGTCAGCTTTCTGCTCAACTCAGCATCTAACCCGAGCTTTTGCCCTGCGGCTATCATATTTTCCATGAGTAAGAAAAAGTACGCTGGACCACTACCCGAAACCGCAGTTACAGCATCTAAATGGGCCTCTTCGGTTACCCACGCTACTTCTCCAACGGCCCCGAGAATGTGTGTGGCCGCGATCTTTTGTTGTTCATTGACCTTGCTGTTTGCAAACAGTCCTGTCATTCCTGCGCCTAACAAGGCCGGGGTATTTGGCATACAGCGCACAATAGGCTGATTTTCAGGCAGCCAAATTTCTAGGCTTCTAAGGTCAATGCCGGCGACGATAGATATGATCAGCTGCTGGGGTCGCAGCCCAGATAAAGCTTCTAGCACTTGGCCAGTTACTTGGGGTTTAACAGCGAGGACTATGACATCAGCCTGTTCAATGGCTTGATCATTATTCGCAGCGGTTACCACACCCAGGGCAGCTAGTTTTTCAAGCTGTGTTGGCATAGGGTCAGCCGCGGCTATGTCGCTTGGCGAGGTACCACTTTCAAGCAGGCCATTGATCAAACTGCCGGCCATATTGCCTGCCCCAATAAAGGCGATACTCACTGTTCATCTCCTAACGCTAAAAAAATACTAATGTTGTAATTTACTCTCGTGGGCCAAATAAAGCCGTACCTACTCTAATCATTGTCGCGCCAGCCGCTATTGCTTGCTCCAAGTCGCCGGTCATACCCATAGATAAGGTATCCCAACCCGGTGCGAACTCAGGATGTATAAGGGCTTTCAGGTCACGGTGTAATTGTGCCACGGTTTCGTAGCCGACCCTAGGGTCAGTGTCTTGACTCAATATGGCCATCAAGCCGCGCAATTTCAGATTAGGCAAATTACTGATCTGTTTAACCAAGTCCACAGACTCCTCTGCAGTGACGCCGCCCTTGTTGGAGTCGCTGTCGATATTTACCTGCAGAAGAATGTTTAAGACTTTGTCTGGCGGACATTGGCTGCTCAAGCGTTGGGCAATTTTAAGTCGGTCTACGGTATGCACCCAGTGAAATGACTCAGCAATAACCTTTGTTTTATTTGACTGAATACTGCCGATGAAGTGCCAGATTAGAGGTTTACTTGCAAGCAGCTCAATCTTTTCGGCGGCTTCCTGTAGATAGTTTTCGCCAAAATCGGTCAAGCCCAACTCGTGGGCTTCCACCACGCTTTGCCCAGGCTGAAATTTGGATACGCCAATAAGCTGCACGTCACTGAGTGCTCGAGCATTGCTAGCACAGGCTGTTTCGATGCGTTCTTGTAGTAGCGCCAAGCGCTGAGTCAAGGTAGTCATAGTTGGATCATAGTTGGATAATAGTTGGGCTAAGGTTGGTTTATAGTTTAGCCATGGTCTAGATCACAGATAGAGCTCAGATAAATAGTCGATATAGAAGCTGCTCACTGGCAAATTTTGCTTACTTACTTACTTACTTACTTACTTGCTTACTTGCTTACTTGCTTACTTGCTTACTTGCTTACTTGCTTACTTTATTCAGTTCTGGGGGAGTGTCCTTGGACTGTAAGATTGTGCGGTTTTGCTGTCCCGTTGACGGGGTGTGAACGCTTTCGAATGTTAGTTTAGCTCATTGAACCAGCTTTCTAAGATAAGGCAGGCAGATTTTTCATGAATTTCGCCGCCGCGAACAGTATCCCGGGTCTCTTCATTAGCTGTCCACGAGCTCAAGCGTTCGTCCATCATTTGTACTGCAATACCAGATCGCCGTTCTATTTCTTGGGCAAACTTTCGCGCTTTGCCAGACATATCTGACTCGCTCGCATCCATGTTGAGAGGCAGGCCTACGACTATTGCTGCGGGTGTGTACTCTTCGATGATAGAAGTAATTTCCGCCCACTTAGGTTTGCCATTGCGTGCTTTGATTGTCGTCAGACCACCTGCGGTTTTAGTCACGGTTTGCCCAACCGCTAAACCAATAAATTTGAGTCCAAAATCAAAGCCTAATACGTAACCGGTAATTGCCATAGTTAGCCATGGCCTGGTTGTGCAGCGATCAGATTGAAATCTATACCCAATACTTGTGCGGCAGCTTGCAGCTTGGCTTCTGCCGGTGTGTCGAAGAGTATTTCGGGTGTTGCCTCAACGGTAAGCCAGCTATTACGGCTAACTTCACTTTCCAACTGCCCTTCACCCCAGCCAGCATAACCCAATGCAATTAGGAAGTTTTCTGGACCGGCTCCTGCCGCAATGGCGGTCAACGTTTCCAGAGCCGTAGATAAATGGATGCCGTCCGCTATGGCGACAGATTTGCCGAACTCTTCGCCTCCCTTGTAAAGGACGAAACCGCGATCCTGGGCAACAGGGCCGCCATCTAAAACTAACTGCTCAACCCAACGGCGCTCTGGTTCCATATTCAGTTTTGCGAGCAACTCCAAAATAGAAACGTCTGTAGGGCGGTTAACGACGATGCCCATGGCCCCTTCATCGTTGTGCTCGCAGATATAGGTGAGCGTATTGCCAAAATAGTCCCCGGAAAGGTCTGGCATAGCCATCAAAAAGTGGTTCTTTAAGTTCATAGTTAACCTGATTGCTCGGCTGTTATGTGAGAGCCCGGCGAGAGCGGCCGCTGGTGTCGAGTATGCGTCTTAGAAATCAATGCCAGTTCCTTGTTTGGAAAATTGCCATGTACGGGTGAAATCTAGGCGATCATAACTTTTGCGCATTTCCACAGTAAATGGTTGAAACGGTGCAGCTTGGCGTACTGTAGCTAAAGCTGCTGCATCTAATTTTGCTTGACCCGACGAACGCAGAATTTTTACGCCAGCCAGACTGCCGTCGCGCAGAATACTTACCAGCATGGTCAGCTCACCCTCTAATACGCCCGATGGGTAATTATTCCGACCAATGCGTTCACATTTACGTCGCCACGTATTCAGGTAGGCCGTTTCTGGCGCGGTAAACTTACTCAGGCTGTTGAGTTCTCTCGTGCGGTTCAGACCCTGAGTGGTAGAGCGCTGCGAATCCATATTCGTTTGAAACTTCGAAAAAGCTTTAACAAAGTTTCTGGTCTTTGCTGGTGGCGTGCGCTTTTTTTCTGTAGCGATGTTCGCCTGTTCTAGCACAGCCGGTTTTTCTGTGCGCTGTTTAATAGCGCCTTCAGTCAGTGTCTGCTCAGCGCTTAAGGTTGGTGCGCTGTCGCTATTTGACTCTAAGTTTTTGCTCAGCGCTGATGTAACTTCATTGAGTTTGCTTGATGAGTCTCCGGACAGCCCCAGCTTTAGTGTCACGTGGGATGGTTGTTGACTGGTTTCGAGTTGGGAAACCCCCACACCAAACAGCAAGATGCCATGAACCAGTAGCGCTAAGAAAACGCTAAACCCCATACGCCCTTCGCCCCTACCTTCTCTTAACACAAAGCTGTGTTGGTTTTTTCCAGCGTTAGCGATCTGCGCCATGACTTCAGTCAAGTTGCGCGACTACTGCATCAATGAGATCGCCAGCAATGTCGAGGTCGTATTGCTCATCGAGTTCTCTGATACAGGTTGGGCAAGTGACATTAATCTCAGTCAAGTAGTCACCGATAACGTCGATGCCAACAAACATTAAACCTCGGCGTTTTAGTTCTGGGCCAACTTGTTCTGCGATCCATTTGTCTCGTGCCGTCAGGGGTCTGGCTTCGCCACGACCGCCAGCAGCAAGGTTGCCCCGTGATTCACCAGCAGATGGAATGCGCGCTAAGGCATAAGGGACGGCCTCGCCGTTGATCAGTAGGATGCGCTTATCTCCATCGACTATTTCTGGTAGAAACACCTGCCCCATAATTTGCTGTGCCCCGTTTTCGGTAAGGGTTTCGATGACCACTGTCAAATTAGGGTCATTCTCCATAACGCGAAAAATTGAAGCACCACCCATGCCATCGAGTTTTTTGAACACCACATTTTTGTGCTTTTTGTGAAAGGCCTTCAATACATCCATTCTTCGACTGACGACTAAATCTGGGCAGCACTGGGGAAATGTCGTGGCGAATAACTTTTCGTTACAGTCCCTAAGAGAGCCAGGTTTATTGACCACGAATGCACCGTCGATCTCCGCGCGTTCAAGTAAATAGGTGGTATAAATATATTCCATATCAAAGGGCGGATCCTTGCGCATCATAATGATGTCCATGTCCGCTAGTGGCCGCAATGTTTCTTCGCCAAGGCTATACCAATCATTGCCTGCGATTGCTGGGTCTAAGGTTTGTGCAAAATCTTCGCGTAGTTTTAGGTTCGATATTAGGCCGCAAACTTTGCCTTCATGAATTACCAGATCTTCTTGCCGAAGGTAGTAGACGTCTAGGTTTCGATGTTGGGCTGAACGGATCATGGCCAAGGTGGAGTCTTTCTTTAACGATAAAGAATCTATTGGATCCATTAGAAAAGCGATTTTTTTCATGATGTATGGCCGTAACAAGTAAATTGGGCGCCTAATCTAACTATTGGAAGTTGATAAAGGTACATTGCTAGCAGTACTTTACGCACCTTGAACTTGGTGTCTATCTTTGGGGTCTTTTTTGCGGATGCCAATCTACGGTAATTGGCCCAAATCTAGGTACTATGTCGTCAGGCCGCAGCACGTTGCCGGTATTTGGCAGTATTTATGACTAAGCGCAAATTAATCGGGCCAAATCAGATAGATCAAGTCGGCAGGCCAACCATTTAACGAACCACATAGACCCATGGGCATAAACTTTTGACATTAACTAAGCACAATTTGCTCACCCCTCAGCAGCGCCAGGCCGCGTTAGGTAAAGTCAGGCGATCTTTTGAGCGAGGGCTGTTGGCGTTAATTGTTGATGAAGATCGACAAAGAGGGTTGGTTACCCTGCAACATGTGGCGCGAGGGTTAATGGAATTGCAGCCGTCGTCTCAGGCTTCTTTAGATGATGTGGTGCGATGGCTTAATGCGATTCGACACGATCAGCTACAGATGACTGAAGACACGTTCACCATTTTACGTGGACTGGGGCAGATAATTCGCTCATGGGAATTGGTAATAATTGATGGTGAATCTGAATTTTCACCAGATACTGAATTTCGAGAGCTTGCGGCTGGCGCTCGGGGAAGGCTGCAGCAAGTCAGTCCTTCCAGCGGTGAAGTTGTTGATTCTGCCGATACCGAGACTGGAGATGCTCTCCTACGATCCTTGGATCAGTCTCTAAGTTCAATGCAGATACTGCTGCAAGAGTGGCTAACCAACCTTGAAGATCCGGCGAAAATTGCTGCTGTTGGCCAAGGTTTTAGGGCCCTTCGAGAACTCAGTTATGGTGAAAGGTTAGCCGATGTTGCTGAAGTGGCTTGGGCCATTGAAAATATGCTTGATCGCTTAGTAGACGAGACACTAGTTGTTAGTGGTGACTTCCACGTAGTCTCTATGGCGGCGATAGATTTCCTCCTCACCCTGAGTAGTAAGCTGAGTCAGATCTCGGCTGCTGAGGGAATTTCGAGTTTTATAGACGACTATATCTATGCTGAGATTATTGAGAGCGCGGATATACTGGCTTCAGGCGGCGAACTTGGCGCTAAAAGTCAGGAGTTTGAAGAGGACTTTCCCAGTGATCCTAGTCTCGACCAAAGGTTAGATTCGTTAACAAAAGATGAATCGAATTTAGCAATACAAAACGCTAGCGCAAGTGGTCTAACGCTTTCTCTAGAGCAAACTATGGAAGTATTTCAGGCCGCAAACCGATCCTTAGATGTAGCGTTGGTGAAATTTGAGACCTCATTAGCAAGTGAGGCGGGAATGCAGTTGAGCAAACTGTTGCGCGAACAACTGACCAGTAGCCAAAGTGTTTCTGACAAGTTACGAGCACTGGTTGCAATACAAGAACAGTAGCCTGATGAGGTTTTTCTCTCTATTGCCACCCTTGGGCTTGCTGGATTAAACCCAATACCACAGCTGGCATTGTTTCTGCCCGCAAAATAGTTGCACCCAACTTATAGGCAGGTATTTGATTTTGTTGAAAAAGTTCTAGTTCGCTATCGCTCCAGCCGCCTTCGGGGCCAATAAATGCGGTGCGATTTGCAGCGGGCATATGGGTCGGAAAAGACGCTCCCGAAGGGCTGAAAACCATGCCGTTGTCCATTTGGCTAATGGCCTCGTCCAAGGTCAGTGGACCTATAAGTTTGGGTAAATAAAGTTGCCCACACTGTTCACAGCTGGCACTGATGATTCTTTCCCAATGATTTCTTTTGTTTTCTAGTCTATCTGCTTTGAGAGGCACGTTGCTGCGTTCGGCTTGGATCAATAGAATTTTGCTGACGCCAAGTTCTGTGGCCTGTTGCAGTGCACGATCCATGGCCGAGCCCTTGATTAATCCTATGGCGATGCTCAGCGAATATGCCCGGTTATCCGCAGGGTGCTCTTCCGCAGTAATCTCTACTTCTGTGGCTCTGGCATTGGCTTGGCGTATTGTCGCTGTAAACAACTTGCCGCTGCCATCAAAAATATTGATCTCATCGCCAATATTTAGTCGAAGAGCTCGGCAAAGATAGTTGGATCGCTCTGGGTTGAGCACAATTTTAGTGCCTAGTAGATGGGGTCCTTGAAGATAAAATAGGTTAAATCTAGGCAATATCGGAGCCTCAATTAAAGTTGAGGTTCGCACAGATTTTTGAACTGGCCCCCCACCTGTTAAGCGTATAAAAATGTAGGCCTGGTGCGCCAAGCTCAAATAGGCGTTCACATAATCGTGTGACTACCTCAACACCAAATTTAGTCAGATCCGCTTCATCATGCTGTTTGTCTTGCATTGCATGATCGAGCCAGCGCGGGATATCAGCACCTGCTTTGCCGCTAAAACGTATCAACGATGCATAGTTAGTAATGGGCATAATTCCCGGAATTATAGGAATCTCAATATTGTGTTTCTGGCAACCCTCCAAAAAATAAGCGTAGGCCTCTGCGTTGTAGAAATATTGGGTAATTGCTGAGTTGGCTCCAGCGTCCACTTTTTCCTTAAAGAATTTGAATTCAGCGGCTGCAGATGGCGAATCCGGGTGGATTTCAGGGTACGCGCCAACAATGATATTGAACTGATCTTGAAATTGATGTTTTACAAGGTTGATCAAATCTTTTGCGTAAGTAGGCTGTTGGCCGTGTCCGGACAGTTGGTCGCCACGCAGACAAAGTAACTGTTTGACGCCTTGGGCTTGGTATTCTTGGAGCATTGCCAAGATGTCTTCATCGCTGGTGGTGCCGGAGGAAAGGTGGGGTACTGCATCCAGTTTTTGCCCAAGTAATCTTTGGACTATTTGTTTCGTACCTTCTTTAGTAGAGCCGCCGGCGCCGTAAGTCACTGAAACAAAATCTGGCTTTAAAGCGGCTAGTTTGTTGGCTGCACCTGCAAGAAGCTTGTCTTGGCCCTCAATGTCTCGAGGTGGGAAAAATTCGAAGCTAAGAGATTTGTTTTTAGTTTCTTGGTTAGTCCGGTGGGGCATGAAAATTCTCGCTAAAGCTCGGCAAATTGAGCTGTCTTTAATAGTAAAAGGTAAATTCGCGCTACCTTATAATGCCCCGATTAAAGGTGACTCCAAGCAAATCCGTAATCGGGCTTACCTAGAGTGTACTTAATGACTGACAACGCTCTCAGTTACCTCTGAGCAATTGTCAGTCGTCTAGTTTTTGCGATTTAACTGGCGGCAGCTGCTAAAGCCTCAGCCTTATCAGTTCTTTCCCAGCTAAAGTCGCAATCGGTTCTACCAAAGTGACCGTATGCAGCTGTGTCTAGGTAGATTGGGCGTTTAAGGTCTAGCATCGCGATAAGGCCTTTAGGGCGCAAATCAAAGTGCTCACGCACAAGTTGAATGATCCGTTCATCACTGATGGTTGCTGTACCGAATGTGTCGATGCTGATAGATGTTGGTTCTGCTACACCAATGGCATAACTGACTTGAATCTCACAGCGCTTGGCTAGCCCAGCGGCGACAATGTTTTTTGCGACATATCTACCGGCGTAGGCTGCTGAGCGGTCAACTTTAGAGGGATCCTTCCCCGAAAAAGCGCCGCCGCCATGGCGGGCCATACCACCGTAGGTATCGACAATGATTTTTCGTCCAGTAAGCCCGCAATCTCCCACAGGACCTCCAATAATAAACTGGCCGGTTGGATTAATGTGAAATTTGGTTTCACTAGAAATCCAGTTCTGTGGCAGTACCGGCTTCACAATTTCTTCCATGACGGCTTCGCGTAATTGCTCTTGAGTGACGTCTGGGTCATGTTGAGTTGACAGTACAACCGCTTCAATGGCGACAGGGCGGCCATTGCTATCGTAGCTGAAGGTAAGTTGGCTCTTTGCGTCAGGTCTGAGAAAACCAAGTGAACTGCGGCGGGCTTCTGCTTGGCGCTGTACTAATCTATGTGCAAATACGATAGGCGCAGGCATTAAGACGTCTGTTTCATCGGACGCATAGCCGAACATCAGACCTTGGTCGCCTGCGCCCTGCTCGCGGTCTGCAGTTTCGTCGACACCCATTGATATATCGGGAGATTGTTGGCCCAGGGCGTTTACAACAGAGCACGACGAAGGGTCAAAGCCGATTTCAGGCCCGTTGTAACCTATGTCACCTACGACTTTGCGGACCAAACTGTCGACATCTACTTTTGCGTTACTGCGGATTTCGCCCGCGACAACAACCAGCCCGGTTTTGATTAAGGTTTCACAGGCGACCCGAGATTCAGGGTCTTGGGCGAGCATGGCATCTAGTATTGCGTCAGAAATTTGATCGGCGACTTTATCTGGGTGGCCTTCGGAAACAGACTCCGAGGTGAACAGGTGTTTATCGGTCATGCTTAACTGCCTATATTACGGATCGTTTTAGATCTTTTTACTGGAATCAATATGCGGCGCCAGTCTTTGGCGCGCCAAATGAATTTAAGCCGCCAAGTCTAATCGACAACTCAAAGTGATGAAATGAACTATTTGGCATTTTTATATATTCATTGTTTGCAGCGAGGCGAGCAAAACTTGACAATAGCGCACCGCAAAAACCCAGAGCCTAAATATGAATTCTTCGAGATCAGTGCTTGCCAATGCCATACGCGTGCTATCAATGGAAGCGGTTCAAGCCGCAAATAGTGGGCACCCCGGCGCGCCTATGGGACTTGCTGATGTGGCCGAAGTACTGTGGCGAGATTTTCTTTCGCATAACCCTGAGGATGCCAACTGGCTAAATAGGGACCGTTTTGTACTCTCTAATGGCCACGGATCAATGTTGCTGTATAGCCTATTGCACCTGACGGGTTATGACGTCAGCCTGCAGGATTTGCAAGATTTTAGGCAGCTGCATTCCAAGACTGCCGGTCACCCGGAATATGGTGAGTGTCCTGGTGTAGAGACCACCACCGGCCCCCTTGGCCAAGGCTTAGCTACCGCAGTAGGTATGGCCCTTGCAGAGCAAAAGCTTGCAGCAGAATTCAATACGGCAGAATTTAACTTAGTCGACCATCGAACTTGGGTGATTGTGGGCGACGGTTGCCTAATGGAAGGCATCTCACACGAGGCAGCTTCATTAGCCGGCACGCTGGCGTTAGACAAACTTATCTGTATCTATGATGACAATGGCATTTCTATAGATGGTGAAGTTGACGCTTGGTTCAACGAGGACGTTCCTGCTCGTTTTGAAGCCTATGGCTGGCGGGTAATACGTAACGTCGATGGACACGATGCTGAAGAAATTAGTAAAGCGTTGTCCAATGCGGCGAAAAGCGACGGGCGCCCAACACTGGTTTGTTGCAAAACCACTATTGGTTTTGGTTCTCCGAGTAAACAAGGCACCGCTAGCGCCCATGGCTCAGTATTGGGTCGCGACGAAATTGAGGCAACCAAAGCTGCTTTGGGTTGGACTCATGAAGGTTGGGATATTCCAGAAGATATTTATCAGGCATGGAATCAACGCCAAGCCGGTGAGGCGCGACAACTTGCGTGGCAGCAAGTACTAGACGCATATAGCGTGGCTCACCCGCAACAAGCAGCAGAATTTGTTCGTAGAATGAGTGGCGAGTTGCCCAGTAACTGGCAGCAAGCTATTCAGGACTTTGCTGAAGAGGAACAACGCACGCCAACAAATTTGGAGACGAGAAAATCTTCTCAAGCCTGTATTTCCGCCATTGCTGCAGGTGTGCCAGAACTTTTTGGTGGGTCCGCTGACCTTACAGGGTCTAATAATACCCGTTGGGCTGAAGCCACAGACAACCAGCATATGAGCTATGGTGTACGTGAATTTGGGATGACTGCGATCAGTAACGGCATGCAGTTACACGGCGGCTACCGTCCTTTTACCGGCACATTCTTAATATTTATGGAGTACGCGCGGAACGCTGTGCGCCTAGCTGCATTGATGAAAGTGCCGAATATTTTCGTCTACACACATGACTCGGTCGCTGTTGGCGAAGACGGACCAACCCACCAGCCTGTGGAACAAATAACCAATTTACGCACGACGCCAAATCTGCGTACTTGGCGCCCTTGCGACACTGTTGAATCCGCAATCGCTTGGCAATCTGCCATTGCCAGTACCGATAGTCCAACAGCGCTCATTTTCACCCGTCAGAAGACGGTTGCTCAGGCGCGCGATAAAGCTACCTTCGATAATGTTCAACGAGGTGGCTATATCCTGTGTGACACAGAAGGCCAGCCTGACGCTATTGTTATCGCAACTGGGTCTGAAGTTGAGTTGGCAGTTACTGCTGCTAAATCTCTGGCCAGTTCTCAGGTAAAAGTTAGGGTGGTTTCTATGCCCTGCGTCGAAGCGTTTTCCGCGCAATCAGCCGAGTATAAAGAGTCGGTATTACCCAATGCAGTGCGTGCTCGCGTTGCTGTGGAAGCCGGACACCCAGATATCTGGCATCGTTTTGTCGGCTTAGACGGTATTGTGGTTGGCATCAGTTCATTCGGTATGTCGGCACCTGGCCCACAAGCAATGGCAGAATTAGGCATTACTGCTGAAAATGTTGTGCAGCAAATAAAAAATGTTGTGACTGCTGCCAGCTAGGCTAATGTCGCGCCTAACCCTGTATTAAAGTTAAAGCATATATTTAAGAAAAACGAGAAAGGTCTGCATGCAATTGCCATTTATAAGATCCGTTAGGGACGTCGATTTACGCAAACAAAGAGTGCTAATTCGAGCTGATCTGAATGTGCCAATTAAAGAGGGTGTCGTGGTTAGTGATGCTCGCATCACTGCTTCATTAGCGACTATCAAGGCGGCTGTAGATGCCGGCGCCAGCGTCGTTGTCATGTCGCACTTGGGTCGGCCCAGTGAAGGTGTCTATGCCGAAGAGTTTTCTTTAGCACCAGTGGCGCACAGGTTGGGGCAATTACTCAGCCGTAATGTGCCGTTGTTGGCGCAACCTGAAGACTGTGCTGGCATAGGCTTTGGCGAGGTCGGATTGCTGGAAAATGTGCGTTTTCTTGCCGGAGAAAAAGCTAACTCTGCCGAGTTGAGTAGGCGTTTAGCTGACCAATGTGATGTCTTTGTTATGGATGCCTTTGGTACAGCACACAGGGCCCATGCTTCTACTCATGGTGTTGCTGAATTAGCCCGTGATGCCTGCGCAGGATTATTATTAGATGCCGAACTTAAGGCATTCCAGCAAACCTTAAGAGCGCCAAAGAAGCCTATGGTGGCGATTATTGGTGGTGCTAAAGTATCAACCAAACTAGAAGTGTTGGGTTCGCTGGCGGACATTGCAGATCGCATCATTGTTGGTGGCGGTATAGCGAATACATTTATTGCGGCAGCTGGATATGCCATCGGTAAATCGCTTTATGAACCTGAGCTACTAGAGGTGGCAAAAACCATTGCCAGCCGCGTCGAAATTCCTATTCCAGTAGATGTTATGGTGGGCAAAGTCTTCGACGAAGCGACGCCGGCAATTGTCAAAGCCATAGGTGACGTCGCTGCAGATGAAATGATTATGGATATTGGCCCTGTCACTGCTCGAGCATGGGCAGATTCACTACTAGATGCCCAAACGATTATGTGGAATGGGCCACTAGGCGTGTTTGAATTTGATCAATTCGGTGAAGGTACCCGGATTCTAGCCCAAGCTATTGCTGATAGCAGTGCCTATTCAATTGCTGGCGGCGGCGATACATTAGCGGCCGTCGACAAGTATTCTGTGACTAACGGGATATCATACATTTCTACAGGTGGTGGAGCGTTCCTAGAACTTGTTGAAGGCAAGGTACTGCCCGCAGTAGAAGTTTTAGGCCGACGCTCGGCTTAAAACCAAGTAGGGGTGCGGAGCTGACCATCGGCATTATGCCGAATGAAGGAAGAAGTTCCTTAGAACGATTTGAAACTCAAAATGGGGCATTCATGTTGGATGCTCTGAAAATGAATACAATAGATTGCGGAGAAGAAGATGGCGCTTATTAGCTTACGTCAGTTACTAGACCACGCGGCAGAAAATGACTATGGCGTCCCTGCCTTTAATGTGAATAACCTCGAGCAAATGCGCGCAATTATGGAAGGCGCGCAGGAAACCCAGAGCCCGGTGATTGTTCAAGCCTCAGCTGGTGCGCGTAAGTACGCTGGCGCAAATTTTTTGCGTCATTTGATGTTAGCTGCGGTGGAAGAGTTTCCAGACATTCCCGTAGTAATGCACCAAGACCACGGCGCTTCCGCAGACGTTTGCCAGCGCTCAATGCAGATGGGTTTCACCTCTGTAATGATGGATGGCTCACTGCTGGAAGATCAAAAAACTCCAGCGGAATACGAATATAACGTTGCTGTCACCCGCAGGGTTGTTGAAATGGCTCACGCCTGCGGTGTTTCTGTAGAGGGTGAATTGGGTTGTTTGGGTTCCTTGGAATCAGGCACTGCTGGGGAAGAAGATGGTGTCGGTGCTGAGGGAATTTTGACCCTAGAACAAATGCTCACGGATCCAGAGCAGGCCGCAGACTTTGTTGCTAAGACCGGCGTAGATGCGTTAGCCATTGCCATAGGTACCTCTCATGGGGCCTATAAGTTTAGCCGGCCGCCCACAGGAGATATTCTTGCTATCGAGCGCATTAAGGCAATACATAAGCGTCTGCCGAATACCCATTTGGTTATGCACGGTAGCTCGTCCGTACCACAAGAATTACTCGCAGAAATTAACGAATTCGGTGGCGAAATTCCCGAAACATATGGCGTGCCGGTTGCGGAGATTCAGCAAGGTATTCGCCACGGTGTCAGAAAAATCAATATTGATACCGACCTTCGACTAGCATCCACTGCGGCTATTCGTAAGCACCTAGCTAATAATCCTAGCGAATTTGATCCGCGCAAATATTTTGCTGACTCTCAAGTTGCCATGAAGAAAGTGGTGATTGATCGGTATGAAGCATTTGGTACTTCAGGACAGGCAGTAAAATTAAGAGCTCATTCTTTGGAAAAAATGTTTTCCTTATACGCGGCGGGTGATTTGGAGCAAGTCGTTAAGTAATGAGTTTTGTGTTCAGAGCGCTTGTCGCGGTGTTTATGTTAGAGGTTAGTTGTGTTGCTTGAGGCCAGAGGCCTTGGGCAGTTCGATGACGCTAGTCTGATTCAAGCCCTGGCATCACCGCCCTTAGATGCACAAACCTGGTGCCCAATGAATAGCGGCCTACTTGATGAGTATAACCAGTTCTACAGTTTACAATTTCCTGGCATAGACCGCGATTTAGCGCTTGTTGAAAGTAATGGCGAGCGCATCACAATACAAACCTTCGCGCCAAATGATCGGGAAATTCAGGCTTGGGCTGTGGTCTGTCATGGCTACTATGATCACGTCGGCTTATATGGTCATTTGATCAAAGACTTGCTTCTACGCGATATTGCGGTGGTGACTTTTGATCAACCTGGTCATGGCTTGTCTAGCGGCGATAGAGCCAATATTGGTGACTTCCAACAGTATGTTAATGTCATCGAAATCGTCCATAAGTTTGCAAGCAAGCGCGCTTTGACTAAGCCACTACATTGGGTTGGGCAGAGTATGGGGGGCGCTTTAGTCATGGAATATTGGCAGCAGCAGGGCGATGCTAAACCTACAGGTGAAGTGGTTCTGTTGGCGCCCTTAGTCCGCCCATACGCTTGGCCAATAATGCGCTGGGCCTTTGCATTGGCTAAACGTACCGTACAGGCGCGACCCAGAAATATGACATCAAATATGCTCAATCGAGAGTTTACCAACCTGCTAACAGTAGACCCCTTGCAAGCTAACGTACTTCCCGTTGCCTGGGTGCAGGCAATGATCGACTGGTTTACACGGTTCGAAAAATACCCCAGTTGTTCTTTACCGGTTAAGATTGTCCAAGGTTATGAAGACCGTACTGTGAGCTTTCGTCACAACCTGGCGGTGCTCAATAAGCAATATTCGAACGCTGGAATATACATTATCCCGAGCGCCCGCCATCATCTCGTTAATGAAAGCGCCGCTATCTATGACGAGCTTTGGTTCTGGCTCGACGATGTCTGTGATTGGCATAAAGTTAAAAGCTCAAGCTCAAGCTAAAGCTCAAGCTAAAGAGGAAGTAAATGTTAGACACAATTTTTTCCCAGAAACAGATTCGCAGAGATCCAGAGAGTTTGCAGATTTGGGGCAAAGACTGGACCAATGGTTATCCTGTCGACCCCAGTGTTATCGTTTTTCCAGAGACCATTGAGCAGGTGCAAGAACTTGTTGGCTACGCTATTAGTGAGGGTTTGAAACTTGTGCCATCTGGCGGTAGAACGGGTTTGTCTGGTGGTGCGGTTGCCAGTAATTCAGAGGTCGTAGTGTCATTCGACCGGATGAACAAAATTTTAGATTATTCAGCTAAAGATCGAATTGTGACCTGCCAGCCAGGATTGGTTACAGCTAACCTGCAAGCTTTTGCGCGAGATCAAGGCCTCTACTATCCGGTGGACTTTGCCTCATCTGGGTCTAGCCAGATAGGCGGCAATGTGGCCACTAACGCTGGTGGCATTAAGGTTATCCGTTATGGCCTGACCAGGGACTGGGTAGCTGGTATGAAAGTAGTTACCGGCACTGGAGCATTATTAGATTGTAATGCGGGACTGGTAAAAAACGCCACGGGTTATGATTTTAGGCATTTGTTGGTGGGGTCCGAAGGTACTTTGGGTCTAATGTGCGAACTAGATATGCGCTTGGCGCCAATGCCGGAACCGCAGTCGGTGATGGTTGTGGGCGTTCCTCAAGTCGCAGACTTGCTGAATATCTTGCATGCATTTTCAGATCAAATCACATTGTCTGCTTTTGAATTTTTCTCGGATCTAGCGCTCACCAAGGTTCAAGCCCACAGAGATCTACCAGCACCTTTAGCAGAATCTGTTGCCTATTATGCCTTACTTGAATTTGATCAATCATCGCTGCCGTTGGCAGAAGAAGTGTTTGCTCGATGCATGGATGCCGGCTGGCTAGTCGACGGCGTTGTCAGTCAGTCAGAGGCCCAGGCGAAATCACTTTGGCAGTTGCGTGAAGGTATTTCAGAAAGCCTAGCCTCCTATACCCCCTATAAAAATGATTTGTCCGTCCGCATAAGCGAGGTCCCAGAATTTTTGGCCGATGTGGATCGTTATGTTAGTGAGTCATACCCTGAATTTGAGGTTTGTTGGTATGGCCACATTGGCGATGGCAATTTGCACCTAAACATTTTGCGCCCAAAAGATATGAGTGTTGAAGAATTCTTTAAACACGGTCATGGCATGAGCCCAAAGATATTTGAAATCGTTGCGTCACGTCGAGGCAGCATTTCTGCTGAGCATGGCGTTGGTCTATTGAAACGTGATTTTCTTGGCTATAGCCGCAGTGAAGACGAAATTGCATTAATGCGGGGGCTCAAAGCATTGTTTGACCCCCATCAGATACTCAATCCTGATAAGCTGCTTGCCGCGAACTGAAACGGACCAGCCAGCCTAAATTTTCAGTATCTTGTCAGCTGTCGCAAGAAAAGCCACGCTGGCGCATTGATGCGCAAATAGACCATTGCAGACCACACCGGGAATATCGTTGATTGCTGATTCTAACAATAGTGCATCGCTGATATTAAGGTCGTGAGTGTCGAGTATCCAATTACCATTGTCGGTCACAACACCTTCACGCCATACCGGTTGCCCACCTAGTTGGACAAGGGCGCGAGCAACTAGGCTGCGGGCCATAGGAATTACCTCAACAGGTAAAGGAAAGTTGCCGAGCTGGGTTACTAATTTGCTATGATCTGCAATGCAGACGAATTCGTCTGCGCTGGCGGCGACAATTTTTTCACGAGTGAGAGCTGCGCCACCGCCCTTAATCATTTGTCGTTGTTCATTGATCTCGTCCGCGCCATCGACGTAGACGTCCACACGGGCTGCCGAGTTCAAATCTAAGACGTGTATGCCGTGGGATTTTAGCCGGGCAGTTGAACCTTCACTGGAAGATACTGCAGCATCAAATGTATGTTTGATGGTGGCTAATGCATCTATGAAATGATTAGTAGTGGAACCGGTGCCTACACCGACAACACTGTTGGGCCCAAGTTTCGGTGCAATGTGTTTTAGCGCAGCCTGGGCCGCAAGTTGTTTGAGCTCGTCTTGTGAATAACTAATGTTTGGCCCCTCTTGTAATAAAATTGGCAATGAAGTTGGAAAATGGTGACATGCTTGAAAATTATGTAAAGAAAATTCTCTCTTCTCGAGTATATGAACTTGCGCAAGAAACGCCCCTATCCCCTGCGCCATTGCTTAGCAGGCGCTTCGGTACGCAAGTTTTTTTAAAGCGTGAGGATCTGCAACCAGTTTATAGTTTCAAGTTGCGCGGTGCCTACAACAAAATTTCTCAGTTATCTGAAGCACAAAAGGCCGCTGGTGTGATCACCGCTTCCGCTGGTAATCACGCACAGGGCGTTGCGATGGCCTCTAAGCATTTGGGTATTAAGGCGACTATAGTCATGGGCCGTAATACGCCGAGCATTAAGATTAATGCCGTTAAAGATCGTGGTGCTAAGGTAATTCTGCATGGTGACAACTACGATCAAGCGTCAGTACATGCAAAGGCTTTGTGTAAAGAGCAAGGCTTAACCTTCATTCCCCCTTATGATGATGCCGAGGTGATTGCAGGCCAAGGCACCATAGGGTTAGAAATTGTTAACCAACATAATGGCCCTATTGATGCCATTTTTATCCCCGTGGGCGGTGGCGGTCTGCTTGCCGGTGTTGCAGCCTACGTCAAACATTTGCACCCGAAGACTCGGATCATTGGCGTTGAGGTGGAAGGCTCCAATTGTATGGATGCAGCGCTTAAGGCTGGTAAACGAGTGAAACTGCCGTTGGAAACCTTAGACCTGTTTGCTGACGGTGTCAGTGTGGCCCAAGCTGGTTTGCTGCCCTTTAAGATCGCTAGCAAATACGTAGACGAAATTGTTGTGGTCAACGTCGATGAAATCTGTGCAGCAATTAAAGATGTTTTCGAAGATACCCGAGGAGTCTCTGAACCCGCTGGTGCTTTGGCCATAGCTGGCATGAAACGCTACTTGCGGGATCACCCTGGAATGTCCTCAGTGGTGGCCATTGTCAGTGGCGCCAATGTGAATTTCGATCGGCTGCGGCATATCTCCGAGCGCGCAGAGGTAGGTGAGGCAAGGGAAGCAGTTTTGGCAGTGACCATTGACGAAGCCCAAGGCAGTTTCCTGAAGTTCTGTCGCGCATTGGGTAAACGCTCCATCACCGAGTTTAACTATCGCTATGCTGATGCCACTGGCGCGCATATATATGTCGGCCTTGGCGTAGCGTCAAAAGAAGACCGACTGGCAGTTGTCGAAAATTTGCAGTCCAAAGGCTATATGGTTTTTGACATGACTGACAATGAAGCTGCGAAAATGCATGTCCGGCATATGGTGGGTGGTCATCGGGTCAAGGCAAGTTCTGAGTTATTATACCGATTCGAATTCCCCGAGCGCCCAGGCGCATTGCTACAATTTTTGTCAGGCCTTGGTGCTGATTGGAATATTACGCTGTTCCATTATCGTAACCATGGTGCGGCTTGGGGGCGAGTGTTGGTTGGTTTTGATGCGGCGCCTAGTGATAACGGCAAACTGCAGAAATATCTGCAGCGCATCGGCTATCGATTTTGGGCAGAGCAAGACAACCCAGCCTATAAACTATTTCTTGAATAGACCGCTGGGCCGTTGGGCTATTGCGGGGAGAATTTTAGCCACTCTTCTTCGAAGACGAGTTTTGTTGTGTCAGTGATGTGATCTATGTAAAGGCGTCCGTCTAGGTGATCGAACTCGTGTTGGACAACTGTGGCCAGAAACCCCTTAAGCTCTAGGTCGGCAGCCTGCCCTTGTAAATCGGTATAGTGCACTACTAAATGCTGTGGGCGTTCCACGAACCCTCTTAGGCCCGGTACTGACAGGCAACCCTCCCAATAGCCGGCAACCTCTGGATTGAGTATTTCAATGACCGGGTTGAAGAACACCGTCAGCGGAATAGCTTCAATTTCGCCATAGCGACTTGGTCCTCCAGGCACCTCAATAATAGCCATACGCAGCGGCTCATCGATTTGGGGTGCAGCTAAACCAACACCGCCATAATCTCTCAAAGTATCCGTCATATCTAACAAAAGGCGCTGCATCGCTGGGCTGCCAATGAACTCTTCGGCGACGTTATCCGCTGGTATGCGTAAAGACGGGTGTCCCATGCGGATGATCTTTCTAATAGCCATAATTATCTCCTTCTAGTTCGCTGGGTTTTCATATCTTGCAGGGAAACATAGCTGATTCGGTTGTATGCTATAGCTGTTAGATGAGTTGACTCTAATCGGCATGATTGAATTCGGTAAAGCCGGATTCAGTAATCACAGCATCCAGTGCTACATCCCAGTGGCTTTTCTCTAGGGGTTCAATACTTTGTTGTGCGTCAAAGCAAACGCCAAGTAGGTAGGGCCTGTCTACTTCGCTGGAAAAAAAGCGATCGTAATAACCGCCCCCCATGCCCAGCCGAGTGCCGTATTTGTCGAAGGCAAGCAGCGGCAGCAAAACACAATCTAGGTCTGCGGCGGCTATGTGTTCAGAGGCCTCAGGCTGAGCGAGAGTTCTCAAATTGTAGTGGCCGAGTACTGTCTGCGTATTTTTGGCGTACCGGTAAAAGCCCATCTGCCCTTGCTCTTCCTCAACAACCGGAACGAAAATTTGTTTTTGCGAATGCTGCCATGCCTCAGCAATCCAAACATCTAGCGACGCTTCATTGGCACTATTTAGGTAGGCTGCGATACGGGTGAGTTTCTGGGGTTGCTGGTTTGGCGTTCGCTGTTGGGCAAAAAAGGTTGCCAAGTGTCTGCTGATGGCTGCGCTGGCCTGCTGCTTTTCGTTAGCTGACAGATTGTTTCTGATCGCGCGAAATTTATTGCGCTGTTGCTGCCTAAGGCTGGGGGAAGAATTTGTCATGGTACGTAGTCTGGAGATAACTAGTGACAGTTTAAAAGTGCTCCCGGAAATGCCGCTGTTGGTTTGCCCTGAACCGTCGAAGCTCAAGGCGGAGAATCAAGCAAAATCTAAGGCGCCCCATAAGGTTGGGTATGCACACCGACTCTGCGGAGAATCTCCTGACGTTTATTTAACGGCTCAAGGACTTGACCACTCGCAAACATCCCAGGAACAGTGCCAGTATAACGATTTTGTACCTCAGGCAAACAACGAACTTTGCTTATCTTTTAACTAAATGAAAGACACTCACGGCCTAATTGGCCGCGGCTTGGAAGCAGACAGAGAAAAGCTGTCGTTAAGTGGAATTTCGGCGAAACAAAGGCCACAAGAGTGAGCAAAACCGGAGGAAGCGCTGCTTGTTTTTGGTTTAGTTGGGGGCTTTCGCCTAGAGTTTAAGTTTGCTGCTGTTCCGAGCTTGGTAGGATGTTGGCGATTTTTTCATTGAGCATTTTTATCCGCCTGTTAGCCACATCTTGATTTGAACTGGCGTTCTTGCTGCCCATTAAGAGATCATTGGTAATGTTCAATGCGGCCATGACGGCCACGCGGTCCACACCCACAACTTTGCCGGTAGAGCGAATTTCCAACATCTGCTCATTCAAATAGCGCGCCGAGCGCTTCAGTGCGTCTTCTTCATCGGCTGGGCAAGAAATTTGGTATTCCTTGTCCATGATATTGACGCTTAGGGTTTTTATGTCATTACTCATTCATCACCGACCGTGGGCCTATTTTGGAGCTTCGTTTGCAAGTTGTGCGGGGCGCATTTTTCTTTGGCAATCAGTCTTTTTCAAGAGTCTTTAGCCTTCCGATCATTGATTCAACACGGTTTTTTGCGAGTTCATTCTTTTCAATAAGTTTCGCTCGCTCAATAGTCCAATTGCTCTGCTGAGTCTTTAGTGCTTTGTTCTCATTGGCAAACAAATGCACTAGCGCAATAAGATTGTCGACTTGTCGTTCAAGACGATTAAGTTCTTCATTTGGATATAATGGATCTGTCATGACGAGCAACTGGCAATTAGGCTAATAGTAGAGGATAGTTTGCGCCGTTTAGAATCTTTTGTGTAGCCCCTACTGACGTGACAGAATTATTTATAAAAGCAGAACTCGCCTCCTCCGCTCTTGTGCCAGCAGAATTGCATGGCATGGTTTGTGGTATGGCGGTGAATGGTACGCCCGAGTTCGTTGTGGCGGACTTAGTTGCCCTTGCGGGCCCAGACACCCTCAATGATGAAGAAGCTCTAGGCGCCTTTATCACTGAGGCGCTAGATCAACTTTATGATCAGGAGATGTCCTTTGTGCCGCTGATTCCCGAAGACGACGAACCGTTGTCGGTCCGGGTTGAGGGCGTTGTGGAATGGAGTGGTGGGTTTTTGGCTGGATTTGCAGCAGGACTAACCGCCAGTCGCGACGAGTTACCGGTGGATGTGCAAGAAATCATTCGAGACTTTGCAGGGCTTTCAGGCATGGATGCTTCGGACTATGCAGATCAAGAACGCTTTGATTTGGAAGACATCGAGGAAAGCGAAGCTTCGCTAATGGAAATCTACGAATATATCCGCGTCAGCGTAGTGCTGATTATGGCCTTAATGGATGAGCATCAAGCTCAGGAAGCAGCTGATTGAGTGTGGTCTCGATCAGTTCGAGTGAATATGCTCGCCGCCGTCGGCGTCTAATGAATGAAATGGAACCCGGTTCCATCGCCGTGATTCCAGCAGCAACGCTGCAACGTCGCAACCGCGACATCTTTTACCCCTTTCGCCAAGACAGCGATTTCTATTACTTAACGGGTTTTTCTGAACCTGATGCACTGTTGGTTTTGGTTCCCCTGCGTGAGCAAGGTGAGGCAATTCTATTTTGTCGCGAAAAGGATCCCAAGCTGGAGCAGCGCGACGGTGTAATTTTGGGGCCAGAAGCGGCTGTGACAACCATTGGTGTGGATGACGCTTTCCCTGTTGCGGATGAAGATGAAATTTTGCCGGGCCTGCTTGAAAGTCGCCATCGCATTTACATGACCATGGGCGAATACCCGTCCTTCGATGCGCGTATTTTAAGTTATGTCGCGCATATTCGAGGCCGAGAATCTGGTGGCGCTCAGCCTCCGGGCGAGTTTGTTTCGCTCAAGCATCTACTGCACGAACATCGTCTTTTTAAGTCGCCAATGGAAATAGCGCTGATGCGTCAGGCGGCTGAGATCAGTGCCAATGCTCACCTGCGTGCCATGCGTAAAGTTCGCCTTGGTATGCTTGAAAGCCAGCTTGAAGCAGAATTGGTCTACGAATTTATGCGCAGCGGTGCGGTTGCTGCAGCCTACCCGTCCATTGTGGGTGGCGGTGAAAACGCCTGTGTTTTGCATTACACCGACAATAATTGCACGCTCAATTCCGGCGAACTTGTGTTGATAGATGCCGGCTGCGAATACCAGCATTACGCCGGGGACATAACGCGAACCCTACCCATTAATGGCAGCTACTCGCCGGCGCAAAAAGCTTTATACAACATTGTACTTGCAGCCAATAAAGCAGCCATTGAGCTGTGTCGTCCCGGCCAGCATTTTAATGCGCCACATGAGGCTGCAGTAACGGTCATGGTGGAAGGCCTAATTAAATTAGGAATTTTGCAGGGCGTCAGAGACGAGATAATTGCTAACGCCGACTACCTGGCTTTTTGTCCCCATAAGAGTTCTCACTGGTTGGGTATTGATGTTCATGATGTGGGTGACTATCGCCTTCATGATGAATGGCGACCACTGCAGCCCGGGATGGTTTTAACCATTGAACCCGGAATTTATATACCGCGTACTGCGCAGACGGCAAAGGTGCCTGAACAATATCGAGGCATGGGCATACGTATTGAAGATGATGTACTGATTACCGAGGCTGGTTACGATGTACTCAGTTCATCAGTTGCCAAAGAAACGGCTGCTATTGAAAAGTTGATGCAAGTTCAATGACGATTTCTTCTGCGTCTTTGGCGCAAATTCATTTAGCGGTGGTGGGTGCCGGCCCGGTGGGTGCTACAGCGGCTTTGTTGCTGTCCAAACAAGGCTACAAGGTGACGTTGATTGATCGGCAGGAACCTCAGCCGGGGCCTACTGGTCTAGGTATGGATATTCGTAACGTGGCGCTTTCGCCGGCATCTGCGCAGTTACTTGAAGACATTGAGGTTTGGCCAGAAGAGTGCGCTGCGGCCTACGACACCATGCAAATTTGGGAGCAATGGGGGGTAAACGATTTGGTTTTCAATGCTGCTGATGTTGACCGCCCTGCGCTTGGCTGGATTGTTCAGGTGGCACCGTTACTATCGAAACTTTGGCAACAGCTGCATCTGCAAGCAGATTCTACAGCGCCCCTTAATTTACTCTTGGGCCAAGTTCAGAGTATTCAAACGTCAGCGACTAAAAGCGCCAAAGTTGAATTAGTTATTCAGCAAGAAGATGCTGTTAAGCACTTAAGCGTTGATCTCGTGGTGGCAGCAGACGGCGCTGAATCTGTTGTGCGCAAATCATTAGCGGTGCCGGCAAAACTGATACCTACCGGGCAAATGGCACTAACGACGATTGTGCGCTGCGAACACACCCATCAAAACACCGCGTGGCAAAGATTTTTAGTCGACGGCCCATTAGCATTGTTGCCTGCCAGCGATGCTAATTTATGCTCAGTAGTTTGGTCTCAATCCGAGCAATCTTGTCAGCGTAGACTGGCCCTCAGCGATGCTGCTTTTTGCCGTGAGTTAGAGCATGCTTTTGAAAGCCGGTTGGGCAAAATTCAGGCCGTGGCTCAGCGCCAAGCATTCCCTTTGCGTCAACAGTTGGCAGACACGGCTATGCCTCACCCCAGAGTTGTTCTTATCGGTGATGCCCTCAGAGTAGTGCATCCATTGGCGGGCCTTGGCGTTAACCTTGGATTTGAGGATATCGCTGCGTTGCTGAAAATCATTCATGCTAATCCGCACTTTCTTCTCGATGACCCGAGTTCAGAGTTGAATAAATTTGCACGACAACGGCATTTGCGCTCAGAATCAATGCTGCGGGCGTTAGATGGCTTGAAACGACTATATGGCCAAGATAACCCTGGTATTAGTTGGTTACGTAACGTCGGAGTGGGATTTTTTAACAATCAGCTGTGGCTTAAGCGACAAGTTATGCGCGAGGCAATGGGACTGACGCCCAAGCTCTGATGCTAAGGCTCTGCGTTCGCGAATCTGCTGCTACTGCTAAGGCGAAAGCTGAGCCGTGAGCAGCTTTTTTTTATTTGCATTTTCTAAATGCTATTTGGCAATTAACGGTATAAGAGATCGGTAATGACAGAAAAAACACCCCTATACGAATCACATTTGGCTGCCGGTGGGCGCATGGTTGATTTTGCTGGTTGGATTATGCCGGTGAACTATGGCTCGCAGATTGAAGAGCACACCGCGGTGCGTACGGATGCCGGAATGTTTGATGTGTCGCATATGACGATTATCGACATTGAAGGCCCAGATGCTGAAGATTTTTTACGTTCTACAATTGCCAACGACGTGGCCAACTTGGTGGTCAATCAAGCCCTTTATAGCGCGCTACTTAACGAGCAGGGCGGTATTTTGGACGACCTTATCGTCTATCGCTTGGCAAACAGTTTCCGTTGTGTAGTCAACGCTTCCACTCGGCAAAAGGTTTTAGCTTGGTTTGCGAAGCATGCTTATACCAATATGACATTTACCCACAAACCCCAAATTATGCTCGCGGTGCAAGGTCCTAACGCGATTCTGCGATTGTCTGAAGTCCCCGGTGGGCCTAAGTTGAGCGAGCTGAAGCCTTTTTATGCTGTGGCTTTCGGTGATTGGCTGATCGGTAGAACAGGTTACACCGGTGAAGACGGTGTTGAGGTCATGCTACCCGTGGAGCAAGGCATCAAGCTCTGGCAACAACTGCGTGATGCGGGTGTTGCACCCGCCGGTTTAGGCGCTCGAGATACATTGCGCTTAGAAGCCGGGCTGAATTTGTATGGACAGGATATGGATGAGACGACGTCACCACTGGTCAGTAACATTGGCTGGACTGTTGCTTGGAACCCTCCTGAACGCGTCTTTATTGGTCGCTCAGCTTTAGAGGCGCAAAGAGGTAACGTCGGAGAAAAATTGGTCGGCTTAGTTTTAGAAGATAAAGGCATTTTGCGCCATGACCAGAAAGTCATCACCAATGCGGGCGATGGCATTATTACCAGTGGAACCTATTCGCCCAGTCTCGAATACAGTATTGGCCTAGCACGAGTGCCAGCTAATGCGACCGGTGAATGTCAGGTAGACATCCGAGGCAAGATGAAAAAGGCGCGGCTGGTCAGGCCACCCTTTGTGCGCAAAGGTAAAGATCTTGTGGCGAAAAAACCGCTCTGACCTTAGCAGCGGTCAAGGGCGGGTAAAAACTAAGACTGCTTGAAAAAAAACCGCAAAAAAAGCTTTTGTAAAACAAATAAAGCTAGGCGAGAGATTGCCAAAACAGGCAAAATACCGAGAAAATTCATATGTCCCAACAGTCAGAGAAAAGGTATAGCTCCATGAGTGAAATCCCCAATGAAATGAAGTTTGCAGCAACCCACGAGTGGGCACGTCTAGAAGAGGATGGCACTGTCACTGTGGGCATTAGCGATCATGCTCAACAGGCATTGGGAGACGTGGTCTTTGTTGAGATGCCCGAATTGGGGTTGACCATTTCTGAGGGTGAGGAAGCTGGCGTCGTGGAATCTGTGAAAGCCGCATCTGATATTTATGCGCCTATTCGTGGTGAAGTCATTGAAGTAAATCCGAAGCTTGATGATGCACCAGAAACAGTTAACGAAGACCCCTACGGGGAGGGTTGGTTTTTCAAACTCCAACCCCAAGATCTTTCTGATCTTGATGAACTTTTAGACGCCGAAGCCTACGCTGAAGTGTGCGATTCAGAAGAACACTAAAATTTAGAAAAAAATTGTTCAGCAACAAGTGCTGTGACTGGTTGTAGTTGTAATTTCCCGGAGAGTTAAATGCCCTTTATCCCCCATACTCAGGCGGATGTGGATGTCATGTTGGCCGAAATCGGTGTTGCAGATATCGATTCTTTGTTCGATGAGATACCCAAAGAACTAACAAGTGACCGACTGGATCATGTGCCCGAGGGCATGAGTGAGTTGGCCATGTTGCAACATATGGCTGAGCGCGCAGAACAGGACCAGGGCTATACTTGTTTTCTCGGAGGTGGCAGCTATGACCATCACATACCTTCGGCGGTTTGGGACTTAACCACCCGGGGCGAATTCATGACGGCGTATACGCCGTATCAGGCCGAAGCGAGTCAGGGTACGTTGCAACTGATATATGAATATCAATCCATGATGGTAGCGTTAACTGGCATGGATGTGTCGAACGCTTCGGTTTATGACGGCGCCAGTGGTCTTGCTGAAGCGGTATTGATGGCCATCCGGGCAAATAAGAAAAACAAATCTGGTCGAGTATTAATCGCTCAGACTGTGCACCCTCATTACACCCAAACCACGCGCAATATTGTGCAGAACCAAAATGTGCTTATCGAAGCACTGCCTATGCATGGCGACGGTGCGGGTGGCGTGCTAGATCTGTCGGCGCTTAACGCTGGCGCAGCCCAAGGCGAAGCGCCTGGGGCCATTGTTATCCAGCAACCTAACTTTTATGGCCGCATGGAAGATGTGGATGCGTTAGCCGATTGGGCTCACGCGCAAAATACTTTAGTTATCGCCGTGGTCAACCCGATGTCTTTAGGTGTGCTTAAGCCGCCCAGTGAGTGGGGTAAAAATGGCGCCGATATCGTTTGTGGTGACGGGCAACCCTTTGGTGTGCCCATGGCTTCTGGCGGACCATCGTTCGGATTTATTTGTTCGCGTAAAGAGTACATGCGTCAATTGCCGGGGCGGATTATCGGTAAGACCGAAGATTTGGATGGGCGTACAGGTTATACATTAACGCTACAAGCCCGTGAGCAGCACATTCGCCGTGGTAAGGCGACATCAAATATTTGTACTAATCAGGGGCTTTTGGTCACCGCGGGTACTATTTACATGAGTTTAATGGGCCCCCAGGGAATTCGTGAAACCGCAATCACCTGTCACCGTCGCGCGGTGGAATTACAGCAACGACTGCTGCAAATTGATGGTGTGGAAGAATTCTTCACAGGACCTTTCTTCCATGAGTTTGCCCTGCGCTTACCTATACCAGCTGTCAAAGTGGTTGAAGCTATGATGGCGGAAGGCATTCTGCCCGGACTGGTGCTTGCAGATTTTAGCGATGGCAGTCTGGAGCACGCGAAATATGGTTTATTGGTAGCAGTCACAGAAAAACGTACAAATGCTGAGATAGAACAATACGTCACAATGTTGACGCGAGTTTTACAGCAAAGCGCCTCGTCCACAAATGTACAGGCAGGGAGCTGAACAAATGCTAAATATGGATCCAACAAATAAGGCCGACCAGGGCAAAACAATATTTCAGCGCAGCTCCACTGGACGACGAGCCATGGCGCAAAGAGTAGATGGCACTAATGAAAAGGATTTAGCAGATATTCCTCAGGAGTTTTTGCGTGAACTACCGCCGCAGTTGCCCGAGGTGTCTGAATTACAGGTGGTAAGACACTATACCAACTTGTCCCAGCAAAATTTTTCTATCGATACGCAGTTTTACCCTCTGGGTTCCTGCACCATGAAATACAATCCTCGTGGTGCTCATAAAGCAGCCAGCATGCCCGGATTTTTGGGTCGTCATCCTTTGGCGCCTGAAGCTGCTAGTCAGGGTCACCTAGCTTGCATGTTCGATTTGCAGGAAATTTTGAAAGATGTCACCGGCATGAAAGGTGTATCCCTAGCACCAATGGCTGGCGCCCAGGGTGAGTTCGCCGGGGTTGCTATGATTCGTGCTTACCACGAAGCCCGGGGTGATGACGCGCGGACAGAAATTATTGTCCCCATCGCAGCTCACGGTACTAATCCAGCTACGGCGGTAATGTGTGGTTACAAGGTGACCGAAGTACCAGTGAATGCAGATGGTGATGTAGACCTAGCCGCGCTGAAAGAAAAAGTAGGTCCGCAAACAGCGGGTTTGATGATGACCAACCCTTCTACTTGTGGGGTATTTGAGCGTCAGATTCAAGAAATCGCCGCAACGGTCCATGGGGCCGGCGGACTGCTTTATTATGACGGGGCCAATCTGAATGCCATTTTGGGCAAGGTGAAACCCGGGGACATGGGTTTCGATGTGTTACACATGAACCTGCATAAAACCTTTGCTACTCCCCATGGTGGTGGTGGACCTGGTGCTGGACCTGTAGGCGTTAGTGAGCGTTTACTACCTCATTTGCCTATTCCTGTAGTAGAGAAAAATGACCTAGGCTATCGATGGATGGGTAAGGAAGACCTGCCGTTAAGTATTGGTACGCTGTCTGGTTTTTCTGGCAACGCTGGCATTTTGCTTCGAGCATTAGCCTATGCATTGCTACTCGGTCGAGAAGGCATGCATCGGGTTGGCCAGTATGCAACTTTGAATGCCAACTACATGGCCGCTCGATTTGCCAAGGCTGGGTTCCAGTTGGCATATCCGGAAAGGCGCGCAACCCATGAGTTTATTTTGACCTTCCAAAAGGAAGCAAAAACCCTCGGCGTTAACGCAATGGATATTGCCAAGCGGTTGTTAGACTACGGTGTGCATTCGCCCACAACCTACTTTCCCCTGTTAGTGCCAGAGTGTTTTCTTGTGGAACCTACAGAAACAGAAAGTAAGGAAGAGTTGGACGCCTTTGTAGAAGCTTTGATTAAGGTTAAAGCCGAAGCCGAGGCTGATCAGGAGTTTGTTAAACTGGCCCCGTATACAACACCGGTCAGGCGATTAGATGATGTGAAAGCGGCTCGGCAACTAGACTTGGCGTGGCACGCCAACCAACCCTCCTGAGCCGTTGGCAGGGGCAGATAGCATTCAGTGGCAGCTATTAGCTTGCCACTAAGTTATTGCTACCTATTTCGCGTGGCCTAACTTTTAGTCAGTCATTTAATGCTTTTTTGAACAACTCTAAATCGGTTATTGGTTTAGCGCATTCATCTCCATCATGAATAAAGGCACTGACCCTGTTTTTGGTTTCCGAGCTCACCAGCCCCGGTAAGTAGCTGGGAATAGTCCTGCTGTCATCGTAGGGAATTGCATAGCAGCTGCGCCAAGGCGCGTAGTTGCTGCCTATAACATCTTGCCATTCACGCATTTTCTCACGAGGTCCGCGCAGCACGATCTGTACGATTGGTTCGTTGGCATCTTCAAGCGCCATGATCAGACCGTAATGACTAGATGGATATTGCTCCATGATGGGTCTTGCCCAACGTAAGGTGTTGGTTGCCACATCTAAGTACTCGGTTTTGCCAAGTAAGTGGCCGAGGCGATTGAGTGCCAGTGCTAATGTTGCATTACCCGGTGGCACAGATTCGTCCAAGGTCGGCTTTGGTCGAAACAGTAGGTTTTCTTGGTCTTCGTGGCTGAAGAAAAAACCGCCGTGGTCGGTATCGTAAAAGCCGCTAATGACAGCATCGGCCAAGGCAACGGCAAAAGCTGCGTCTTGTTCTCTCCAGCGGCATTGTAATAAATCCAACAGACCCATAATGACGTTGGCATAGTCGTCTAAAAACCCATGGCTGTGTTCGCTATGGTTGCGCCAATTTGCGGTTAAAGCTTTGCCATTCCAACATTGGCTATAAAGGAAGTCCGCCAGTTGCTCTGCGCTGCTGATCCATTCAGGACGTTCCATTACTGTACCTGCTTCCACCAGCCCACTGATCAATAAGCCATTCCAGCCAGTAAGGATAGTTTCGTCTATTCTTGGCACTGTGCGTTGTTGTCGCTGCATCAAGAGTTTCTCTTTGCCGCTGGTCAATAACTGATTCGCTGCTGCAGTTTGCATGGATAGCCGTTCCACCACTGAGCGATAAGAGTCTCGGCGGTGCAGGCTCCAATGGTTATTCAGATTCGCCGGCTTATCTAATTCGTATAATGTTTCAATCAGCAGGTATTCATCTTCTTCAAGGAGTTTCTTAATTTCATCGCGACGCCACAGGTAGTATTTACCAACACCGTTGGATTGCGTCAGAAGCGCGTCTTGGGATGCATAAAATCCGCCGTTTGCATGACGCATTTCACCCATCAGCCAAGCGATGGTATCGCTGATGGCATCCTGGAACAGCGGATCAGGCCCCAGTCGCAACGCCTCAGCAAAAATCGATAGCAGCTGGGCGTTGTCATATAGAACCTTTTCAAAATAGGGTGTTCGCCACTGGCGATCTGTTGTGTAACGAAAAAAACCGCCGCCTAAATGATCGTAAATGCCACCTCTGGCAATTCTTGTGAGTGTTGTCATAACCACTTCTAGGGCATTTTTGTCATTGTCTTTATGCCTTCTTGAAATTGCCCAATGTCGGAGCAAACCCTGCAACCTGACGGTCATGGCAAATTTGGGGCCTTGGCCAAATCCCCCCTCGCTCTCGTCAAACTGATTAGCTACCTGATCCTTGGCTAAAAAAATCAGCTCAGCGTCGGGCATATTTGGATCAAGGAGCGGTGGGTACATTTGCTTCACGGCTTGAGCCATCTTTGCTGATTGTGTGCGCAAATCTTCAGCTTGATCGGTGAACGCTTGGCTTAAACGCATTAACAAGTCAGCAAATCCTGGCATCGTACTTGTGGCATTTTTGGCAAAGTAAGCGCCACCAAAAAACGGCGTCAGATTTTGTGGGTCTATGACTACTGTCAAAGGCCAACCACCGTTGTTTTTGTTCAAAAGTTGCAGTGCGCTTTGGTAGACTTTGTCTAAGTCCGGTCTCTCTTCGCGGTCGACCTTTATATTTATAAAATGCTCATTCATGATTTGCGCGGTGCTAGGGTCAGAAAATGACTCTCGGGACATTAACTCGCACCATGGATTAGTGGCGTAACCAATGGACAGCAAAATCGGCTTGTTCTGTTCTTTCGCCTTGGTCAGGGCATCCGCACTCCATGGGTGCCAATGGACTGGTTGAGTTTGGTGATCTAATAAGTAGAGGCTAGTTTCGCCACTGAGATGGTTAGGCATAGATTGTGAGTTCGACTGAAAAGAGAATTTTCGCATGATTTGCTGTGTAGGGGTCGAATAGATCTTAGATTAGCGCGAATTTGCACAACTGAATTTGCTGCTGGCGCGCCTCTCCGAGTTGTTTTACGGTCATAGTTTGTGTGCCTTGGCGCGTCAATCTGGCGCGCTCCACCATAGTCGACGTTTTGCCCCGAATATTCCCTCGTTGACATTTCTGCTTCACATTTTAGGGTATGGTGTTGAACTCTATATGACCGCTTCACGAGGCATTTGATGTTAGATCAAGAAGGATACAGGCCTAATGTAGGCATCGTACTCATTCAACCGCGCGGGTTTAATGCACAGACTGACAATGTAGAGGCGCTAGCCATCAGTTCATCGGTGCAAGGCGAGATCTCTACAGATAAGGTATTTTGGGCTCGGCGTGTGGGTGGTCATGACGCTTGGCAGTTTCCCCAAGGCGGTATTAACGAAGGCGAAACCCCTGAGGCTGCGGTTATGCGAGAACTGCATGAAGAAATTGGAGTTGCAGAAGGTTCTGTGAAGGTCCTCGGTCAAACCAGTGGTTGGTTGAAGTACGAGCTACCGCTGCATATGCGTCGCAATAACTCCACGCCAGGCTTTGTTGGTCAAAAACAGAAATGGTTTCTACTGGAAATGCTTGCCGGTGAAGCTTCTGTGCAAATGGATATCACGGACAAGCCGGAATTCGACGATTTTCAATGGGTCAGCTACTACTACCCCATAACTCAAGTGGTGGATTTCAAGCGCGAAGTTTATCGCAGTGCCCTTGTTGAGCTAGCCCAGTATTTGCCGGGCAAGCAATAAGCCATGTTAGCGACGTTACGAAAAATTGTTCAGGACGTAACCCAGGAGGGTAACTTCACTGCATCTGTGCAACTACTGGTTTCCAGCGTTCGCAGCGCCCTAGGTACAGAAGTGTGTTCTATTTATTTGGTCAGTGCAGATCGAGCCGGTTATGTTCTGGCCGCCACCGAAGGTCTAAATAAGGCTCAAATTGGTCAAACGGTATTATCTAGGTCTCAGGGTTTAGTTGGCTTAGTGGGTACTCGAGCCGAACCCCTGAATTTAGATGCAGCTCCGAGTCACCGGAGCTTTCACTACGTACCAGAAATTGGCGAAGAACCGTTTAATTCCTTCTTAGGTGTACCCATCCTGCATCAAGGGCGAGTTCTTGGTGTACTCGTTGTACAACAGCGCGACCCGCGTCGGTTCGACGAATCTGAAGAAGCGTTTTTGGTTACCCTATCTGCCCAACTAGCTACGGTTGTTGCACATGCCGAAGCAATTGGTAGTGATTATCTCAGTGGCGTACAGCGCGACATTATTCACGACGGCAATTTCCGCGGCTTTCCTGGTGCACCGGGTATTGGTATAGGCATAGGTATTGTTGTTCATCCGGTAGCGGATCTCGACGCTGTGCCACTGCGTCCTGCGGCAGATATTACAGTTGAGCTCACTCTGTTAGATCGAGCATTAGAGGCTGTGCGCAATGACATTCGCAGCATCATCGAAGATTTTCAGGTCAGCTTACCCCAAGAAGAACTAGCCCTATTCGATGCCTATTTGCACATGCTCGATGACAATGCATTGGCAGGGGATATAAGAGAAAAAGTGCGTTTAGGTCAGTGGGCTCAGGGCGCATTGAAATTGGTTATTCGCGAGCATGTGAATCGCTTTGACATGATGGATGACCCTTATCTGCGTGAGCGTGGCAGTGATGTCAAAGATCTGGGTGTCAGAGTTCTTGCCTATCTTCAGCGTATTCGTGAGAAAAAAACCCAGTTTCCAAAGAATACTGTACTCGTTGGCGAAGAAGTTACCCCGTCAATGCTGGCCAATATCCCAGCGGATCACCTGTGTGGTGTTATCTCTGTGCAAGGCTCGGGCAATTCTCATGTCGCCATTTTGGCTCGAGCCATGGGTGTTCCTGCGGTTATGGGTGCGGTTGATATTCCAGCCTATGAGCTAGAAGGCATTAAGCTGATAGTTGACGGCCACTACGGAGAAGTGTTTACCAACCCAAGTCAGCAGCGTATTGATGAAAGCGAATCGCTCATTGATCAAGAGCGAATGTTCGAAGAAGAACTAACAGAGCTAAAAGAATTGCCCTGCATTACCCAAGATGGTTGGCGTGTGCAATTATGGGTGAATATTGGTTTGAGTGGCGATATCACTCGATCGTTAGATCGCGGGGCGGAGGGCATTGGTTTGTTTCGTACCGAAATACCCTTTATGTCCCAAGACAGATTTCCTACCGAAGCAGAGCAGCGCGCCCTGTATAGAGAACATATGGAGGCTTTTGAACCGCGTCCTGTGACAATGCGTACATTGGATATCGGTGGTGATAAAGCACTGTCCTATTTTCCCATTAACGAAGAAAATCCTTTTCTAGGGTGGCGTGGTATTCGTGTCACCTTAGACCATCCAGAAATCTTTCTTGTGCAAATTCGCGCCATGATTAAAGCCAATGCGGGCTTGCTTGGTGACCTGCGTATCATGTTGCCAATGATCTCAAGTTTGTCAGAACTGCGCGCTGCGAAAGTGCTCATTAATCAGGCTTATGCGGAAGTGATTGAAGAGGGTGTCAAAGTCAAAACACCACAAGTTGGGGTGCTAATTGAAGTGCCGGCGGCAGTTTATCAGGCTCGATTATTGGCTAAAGAGGCCGATTTTATCGCCGTGGGGTCTAATGATCTTACTCAGTATATGCTGGCGGTAGATCGCAATAATCCCCGAGTGGCGGGCTTATACAAAGAAGTCCATCCAGCGGTTTTGAGTGCGCTGCGGGAAGTAGCCAGGGCTGTGCATGCTGAGAAAAAACCGTTAGGTATTTGTGGCGAGTTAGCCGGAACGCCTACCGGAGCCGTACTTCTTATGGCTATGGGGTACCACGTGCTCTCTATGAACGCCACCCACTTACTGAAAGTGAAATGGGTGATTCGTAACATAAAGCGTAGTGATGCCCGGCGCATATTGGCCCGAGTGCTGCGTATGGATACCGCTGAGGAAGTGGAAGATTATGTCCAACAACAATTGATCAATGCAGGCCTTGGTAAGGTCGTGCGAACGAAGAAATCAAGACAGCTTGTAACTCACGGGGTTTAGCCAAAAGTTTTGATTTAACCGCATGGCGGCTACACGCTGTCCGCGCAACTCCAAATATGCCGTTTGCGAACGAGTGAGCTGTGGCCTAAATGCTCGTCGGGGTCCGCTGAATTTCGATATGCCAACGCCAGCTATTGGCGGAAAAATGGATTAAATAGCGACCATCGTAGTTGAGTCGGCTTTTCATTTTGCGAACGCTCCAAGCCAATTTCTATTTGCTGTTGGCCCCTTACTGGCTTAGGGCGGTAAGTGTTGAACAACCGATCCCAGATAGAGAGAAAGTTGCCGTAGTTAGAGTCCGTCTCATGAGGCTGAATTGAATGATGTATTCGGTGCATGTCTGGGGTGACAATTAGAACCCGAAGAATTCGCTCCACCCCTGGAATGATGCGCAAATTGGCGTGACTAAAAACAGCCATAGCATTGAGTATTACCTCGCAGACAAAAACTACCCACGCTGGCAGCCCCAGTAGAAGAATAAAAGTGGCTTTATAAATCAGTGAGAGCAAAATTTCCATCGGGTGAAATCTAATGCCAGTAGATATGTCAAAATCGATGTCGCTGTGATGAACTCTATGCAGACGCCAAAGAAAGTGAACTTTATGGGTGATGAGGTGTTGAAGCCAAATAGCCCAATCAAACATCATGATTGAGAGCGGCAGGACAATCCAAAGTGGCATTGTGGTCCAGTGAAAAAGACCGAACTTGAGATTCTCGGCCAAGACCGCGGCGGCTATGGTTATTCCCGGTAGCAGTAAGCGGACCATGAAGGCGTCAATAATTCCAAGACTAATGTTGGTTATCCACCGGCGTTGGGTTAACCGGCGCGCGGTTCTTTTTGGAAGAAAATATTCGGCCAAAGCGAATAACGAAAAAGTACTAAGAAAGACCCACAGGCGTGCAGCTTCGTGAAATTCAAACATTAGATGCCCTCCGGTTTTGGTTTAGCAAGAGAACACTAGGGCCGGGGATCGGCCGTGGTGAATACTTTCCGATGATAGGTAGGTAATGCTATGACGACGCTGCCGAAATTATTGCTCAGAATAGAGGTTGTATCGAGCACGTAAAACCCTCCACAGCCCTCTAATCTTTTATTTACTGCGTCAGTCGCCAGTTAACGCTACAGCGCCTTGGACAACCCGCCGTCCATATTGATGGCACAGCCGGTAATGTAGGAGGCGCGGTCGCTGGCTAAGAACAGCGCGAGATCTGCGGCTTCTTCCGCCTTGCCCATTCTGCCCATAGGTAAACCCTTGCCTGCTTTAGCAATGAAATCTTCAAGGCTTACATTGCTGTCGCTGGCTTCATGACGGCGGCGGATTTGGTCGCTTTCAATAAAGCCGATTAACATTGCATTCACTAGGATGTTGTCTGCCGCACCTTCGGCGCTTAAAACTTTTGTTAGTGCCATGCCGGCGGCTCTAGAAATTGACGTGGGTGCAGTGCCTGCATCAGGTAGCTTGGCGTAGACATTCAGGAGGTTGATTACTCGGCCCCATTTTTGCTCTGCCATATTTGGCCATACCAGTCGGGTTAGCCTCACTACCGCCATAAGTTTCAAATCAAGGTCCGCTTGCCATTCATCGTCAGTGATTTTGGTAAATGGCTTTGCTGCGGATTGACCTGCGTTGTTAACCAGAATGTCGACGGTGCCAAGCTTTTCTACTATTGCCTTGTGGGTCGCAATGATCGCCTGTGGATCTGTGACGTCGCAGACGAAGCTAGCAATGGCGCAGTTGGCTTTAGCATCATCCGGCACTGACAGAGCCTGAATTTCTACTTCGGCTTGGCTCAGTGCGTGGGTGTCTCTTGCCAAGATAGCTACTTTCGCGCCGGCCAGGTAATAGGCTTTAGCCATCGCCAATCCAAGGCCTTTGCTGCCACCAGTAATCAGTGCTACTCGTCCGTTTAATGAAGTATCCATCGTGTTCTCCTGGTTTGCCGAATTTGCCTATAACTGTCTCGCGCTTTGATCTCTAAAATTCACAAAGGCGCTTTGCATAAAATGTTGTTTGCCTGCTTGCGTTTGCGCCGTTGAACTGGCCCTATCGCTCGAGCTGAAAACGCACCAGACCTGTTGCTACTCCGCCAGCCGCATAACTTTGTTCTGCAAAAGTTATTTGCTCTTTACTCAGAATAAACGCTGTACAGGCTCGGGTGCCGTATTCGTCGCCGACAATAAAGCAGGGGGCTAATCTACGCTCATGCTCGATGGGCTGACCGCGTTTGGGCAATGCCGCGTCATCAGGCTGTTGCCGATTATTTAACATTGCTAAGAGGTCTTCTGGGTCGAAATCATCCTCTATGGTGGCTGCGAGGTTTTCTGAACCTGTAACGCATTTTGGCCAGCGTGCACCCAGTTCTGCATTGCTTAAAGCGTAATAGCCGGGGCTCAACACTTGGGTCGGTGCGGTGCCAGGCACTTCAATGTTAGAGGTATAAACCAGCTCATTGCCGTCGAATAAGAATAAGTTGTAGCCCGCGTATTCGTCACCGGGTAAACCTTGGGCGTATTCTAGTGCACTTAAACCGCCAACCAAAAAGTCATGAACCAAACTACCACGAGACCTTGCTGTAGGGGCTTCACCGCCTTGGTTAAAGTTGGTCAGGCCTGCGAATTTGCCCGATTGGGTGCAGCCAAGCCAAGTGCCGCCGGCGACTAAGTCTTTGCCGGCTAGTAATTCAGGGTATTGTGGCCAAAATTCCGCCGCCGCACTGGCGCGTTGGTGAAATTCGTCTCTGTTCGCAGCAACCACTAGTGGGCGGTCTGAATCAGGCTGGTAGCCCACTAATATTAAGCACATAAATACGACCAAAGGGCGAATTATAGCAGCACTTTGCGTTATTCTGCTCCTCACCGTGGCCAATGAGCGATTCGGAACACTATGCATTACCCCATTATCGATCCAATTATTTTTTCCATAGGGCCCATCGCGTTGCGTTGGTACGGTCTAATGTATTTGCTTGGGTTCGCCGCCGTTTATTGGCTGGGTACCCGGCGTATGCGCACCGATCCAGGTGGCTGGGATAGCGAGCAAATTTCTGACCTGGTTTTCTATGGTGCCCTTGGCGCTGTGCTTGGAGGTCGGGTGGGTTATGTCATTTTTTACAATTTCAGCAACTTTTTGGCTGACCCTTTATATCTGTTCAAAGTTTGGGAAGGCGGTATGTCATTCCATGGCGGGTTTTTGGGTGTTTTAATTGCCTTGCTGTTATTTGCTGCCAAAACTAATCGGCATTTTTTGCACGTGTTAGATTTTCTTGCGCCTTTATGTCCTATTGGCCTGGGCTTAGGGCGTATTGGTAATTTCATTAACATGGAACTGCCGGGCAGGGTTACCGACAGTGCATTTGGCGTTATTTTTCATTGCGATGCGGTGCGTGGGCTAAGCGCTTTGTGTTTAGGCTCTTGGGAGAGCGTTGCGCGACACCCTTCCTCTCTGTATCAGGCTTTTACTGAAGGGTTACTTCTCTTTTGCCTGCTCTGGTTTTTCTCAGCTAAGACCCGGCCCATGGGTCAAATCACTGGGTTGTTCCTAGTCGGTTACGGCTCTTTGAGATTTATGACCGAGTTTTTCCGCTCACCAGATTCGCATATAGGTTTTGTCCTACTTGATACGTTCAGCATGGGGCAATTGCTCTCATTACCTATGATCGTGGTGGGTGTGCTTTTAATTCTCTGGGCGCACAAACGTAGTGCAGTTAATCCGCAGCCGTGAATCTTAGGTGGCGCAGGAATGTGTTGGCTTGAATCGTCGCAGGTATGAGCCAAGGCTGGTATTCTTACGAAGCGCTAATAGTGTGCTTTACACGCGCAGATTGAAGCCAAGTATTGGCACTCGAGCAATAAAAAGAAGAACGTCATAGAAAGCACTGAGCCCTGTTGAACAACAAAGATGGAATGAACAGTAAGGTATGCGACAGTATTTAGATTTAATGCGCCACGTGCGCGCAAATGGCACATTCAAGGATGACCGGACGGGCACTGGCACCTATAGTGTTTTCGGCCATCAAATGCGCTATCCGCTGGCTGATGGGTTCCCATTAGTCACCAGCAAAAAGGTCTTTTTAAAGGGCATTATTCACGAACTTCTGTGGTTCTTGGCAGGCTCTACTAATATCAAATACCTACTCGACCACGAGGTCCATATTTGGGATGAATGGGCAGATGAGCAGGGTGAGTTAGGCCCAGTTTATGGCTCTCAATGGCGTTCTTGGCCGGGTCCAGATGGTTCAACAATTGACCAAATTGAAGGTTTAGTGGCGGGTATTCGTAACAACCCGGACAGCCGCCGGCATATTGTCAGTGCTTGGAATGTCGCTGAAGTAAACAACATGGCGCTGCCACCTTGTCATACTTTATTCCAGTTTTATGTGGCCGATGGCAAGTTGTCTTGCCAGTTGTATCAGCGTAGCGCCGATATTTTTCTTGGCGTGCCTTTCAATATTGCTTCTTATGCATTGCTGACCATGATGATTGCTCAAGTATGTGATCTAGAAGTGGGTGATTTCGTACATACCTTGGGCGACGCCCACCTGTATTCAAATCATATTGAGCAGGCCGATAGGCAGTTGGCAAGAGAGCCGTTGCCAATGCCCCAGATGCGCATCAATCCTGAAGTAAAAGATATCTTCGCTTTCAAGTATGAAGATTTCGAACTCCTCAATTACCAATGCCACCCAGGCATCAAAGCTCCAATAGCGGTCTGATATGCACATTTCTTTAGTATGGGCCATGGCCGAAAATAGGGTTATAGGCCGAGATAACACCCTGCCCTGGCGACTGCCTGACGATATGCGTCACTTTATGAATACCACCATGGGTAAGCCCGTGTTGATGGGGCGTAAAACATTTGAGTCTATGAAATCCGCACTACCTGGGCGAACAAATATTGTTATGACTCGAGACCCTAGTTGGCAGCGCGAAGGCGTCAAAGTGGTAGCTGATCTCGAGGCAGGTATAGAGCTTGCTGAGTGCCAGGGTCTAATTGATGGCGTAGATGAAATTATGGTCATTGGCGGCGCTGAAATTTATGCCTTGGCGTTGCCTCGGGCTACTCGTCTATACCTCACTCGGGTTCATGCAGAACCAGAAGGCGACGTTTTTTTCCCTGAGTTGGAGTTATCTGCTTGGGAAATGATAATGCAAAAGAAGTGTTATGCCGATGACCGTCATAGCTGTGACTATACATTTGAGAATTATCAACGCTAATGTCTAACGGTAAACTTGCGCTCTGTGTGAATCCTATGTCTGGCCGTGATGTCAGGCGTCTTGCTGCTCGTGCCTCTAATATGACTCACGAAGCCAAGCGCGATATTGTTGCTAGAGTGGCTGCTGGTGCAGACGCTGCTGGGGTCACAGATATCTATATTGCCCGAGAGCCGTTCCGTATTGCATCACTCGCGTTAGAGTTGATGCCACTCAAAGCTCGGGTACATATCATAGATGTGCCTATTACCAATTCCGCCAAAGATACTGAAGAAGCGGTAAAGCGCTTTAAGGCCGAGGGCTGCAATACTATGGTATCGCTAGGTGGCGACGGCACCAACCGCGCCATTGTTAGGGCGTGTTCGGATATAGACCTTATCCCCATTTCTACCGGCACCAACAATGTGTTCCCGTCGCTTATGGAGCCGACTATTGCTGGCATGGTTGCGGGTCTAAACTGTTTAGGGCGTTTTGCTGATGCGCCACCTGCCCTCAGGCAAGCGGCCAAAGTACTGCATCTTATTACTCCCAAGGGTGCAGATGTGGGGCTGATCGATGCGGTACTTTTGCGCAACGATAGTGTGGGTAATTTGTTGCCTTTTGATGCCCAGCGTCTGAGTCGCATGGTGCTCACTAGAGCAGAGCCTAGTGCCATAGGCATGTCACCGATTGGCGGTTATATCGATCCTGTTTATGGCGAAGACGATGTCGGCCTAGTCGTTGATATGGGTCCCGGTGGCGAAGCAGTTTTAGCTCCGCTTTCGCCTGGGTTCTTTAAAACAGTAAACGTGCTTTCTACGCACCGAGTGGCGTTTGACGAAGAAGTTGTCCTGCAAGGTCCAGGAATAGTTGCGTTAGATGGCGATCGAGATCATAAGATTAACGCCGGTGAACAGGCATTAGTCCGCGTCAGGCGCGACGGCCCGAATGTGCTAGATGTGGACGCAGCCATGCGCTGGGCCGTATCGGCAGGTATGATGGCGCCCGCCATTACAACATCCACCCACTCGAACCAAGGGAAATAGAATGATTGTAAAGCCACGTATTCGCGGTTTCATCTGCACAACTGCGCATCCAACTGGTTGCGCCGCCCATGTCGGCGAGCAAGTAGATTATGTTAGCCAAATGGATTCGATTTCCACCGGCGAATTTAAAAACGTACTGGTTCTAGGCTGTTCTGGTGGTTACGGACTCGCCAGTAGAATTGTTGCTGGCTTTGGTTGCGGTGCCAATACTCTAGGTGTGTCTTTTGAAAAAGCGCCCAGCGAAACTAAGACCGGCTCGCAAGGTTGGTACAACAATGCGGCCTTCGAAAAACAAGCCAAGGCTGCTGGCCTTTATGCCAAAACAATGGACGGCGATGCGTTCTCTGATGAAATGCGTAGCCAAGTACTAGACACCATTCGTGCTGACATGGGAAAAATCGATTTAGTTGTTTACAGCCTAGCGTCGCCAGTTCGTCAGCACCCTAAGTCTGGTGTGCTGCACCGTTCGAGCATTAAACCTTTGGGTGAAGTGCTCAGCATAAAGACAGTGCATGTTGAAAAGGGCGTAGTTTCAGAGGTTAGTTTAGAACCTGCAACGCCTGAGGAAACAGAAAATACCGTCACGGTTATGGGTGGTGAAGACTGGGAATTTTGGATGCAGGCTTTAATCCATGCTGATCTTTTAGCGCCTCAAGCAAAGACAGTGGCGTATACCTATATTGGTAGTGAACTTACCTGGCCTATTTATTGGGAAGGTACCCTGGGCCAAGCAAAGTTAGATCTAGACAGAGCCAGACAAGCCATTAGTGAAAAATTAGCCGATATTGATGGCGATGCTCGCGTGGCGGTACTTAAGGCGATAGTTAGCCAGGCTAGTTCTGCAATTCCGGTGGTGCCTCTTTATGTTGCCTTGCTCTTTAAGGCCATGAAAGATCAGGGTTTACACGAAGATTGCATTGCCCATATCCATCGCCTTTTTGCTACGCAGCTAAAAGGCGGCGCTTCTATGCGCTTAGATGATACGGGGCGTATTCGTGTCGATGATTTAGAGTTGTCTGAACCGGTACAAAATATTGTTAAACAACGTTGGCCGTTGGTGACGACGGAAAACTTAACCGAATTAGGTGATCTCGCTGGCTTCCGCGAAGATTTTTTAAAGATCTTTGGCTTTGGTATTGGCGGCATTGACTATGATGCTGAAGTAAATCCGTTGAGCATTGAGTCGCAATAACAAAATGTTAAAACAATGATATGTGCTGAATCGAAAATATTTCGGGCTCAGCGAGCGTATTGTTGCAAGTTTGTTCAAAAAAATAACAGAAAATATAAGGTCTAATTAATGGATAAATCTGCAAAGGTTTTTTTGCAAGCTTGTCGAGGTGAACCCACCTCCCACACGCCTATTTGGTTGAATCGCCAAGCAGGACGCTATATGCCTGAGTATCATCAGGTGAAAGGAAATCTTCCTAGTTTAGATTTTTTTAAGAATCCGGAAAAAGCTGCCCAAGCCACTTTAGACGCCCAGCGCATTTTAGGTGTTGACGCGGCAATTATGTTTGCGGATCTGTTGCCGATTTTAGAACCCATGGGCATGGAGCTCAACTACGTACCAGGCGAAGGACCGGTTTTTAGTAATCCTATCCGTAGCGCCAAAGATATTGCCGCATTGCGTAATGGACCGGCTATTGAGCAAACCCCTTACATCGCAGATACGGTCAAATTCATCAACGCTGATCTGCCTAAAGATATTGCTTTAATCGGTTTTGCTGGCGCGCCATTCACCTTGGCTTCCTATGCCATTGAAGGCAAGGGCTCGCGTAACTACGTGCACGTGAAAAAAATGATGCACGAGGCGCCAGAACTTTGGCACCAACTCATTACCAAGCTAGTAGATCAGTTAGCCAGCTATTTGTTGCTGCAGATCAGTGCAGGTGTTGAAGCTGTACAGTTGTTTGATACTTGGGTGGGTAATTTGTCCATTCAAGATTATCGGGTTTTTGTTGAGCCATATTTAAAGTCACTGTTAGAGAAAATTGGTAAAGAAGTGCCGGTGATCTATTTTGGTACCGGGAACTATCACCTGCTGCCGGCTGTGGCTGAGTTAGATATTGATGTGTTGGCCTTTGACTGGCGAACGCCATTAGTCCCTACATGGGATCAGTTGGGTTGTACTGCCGTTCAAGGCAATTTAGACCCTATCGTTTTGTGCGCCGACCAGCCAGCTGTTGCTCAGCAAACTCAGTGGCTATTAGATCAAGTGGCAGGACGCCCTGGTCACATTTTCAATTTGGGTCATGGCATTATCCCTGAGACGCCAGTAGACAATGTGAAGTTCTTGGTGGATATGGTGCATGAGAAGACGTCGGTTTAGCACTTAAGCTAAGTAGTTTTTTACATATTACCTAAATAGCTCTCCGAATACATAAGAGCGGTTAGCGGAGGAGAAAGCGCTCCTTCGTTTTCTTCTCTTCTCTTCTTTCACTTCCTAGTTGTTCTTCGCCTTTGCTGTCCTCTGTCCGCAGCTTTTTGCAGAAAGCCCGCTGAATCGCCGCAGCTTTTCCTTTCATCTTTCCTACAATCTAGCCTTACAATCTAGCATTACAATGCAGCGTTTTTACTGCATGATCGGTATACAAGGAAACGGGAGAACTTACAGTGGTAAAGAAAATTTTGTTGATGGTTGTGTTGGCACCCTTTATCTATTTTGGTTTGATTATGCTGGCGTCAGAAAGTGGCGAGGTTGTTGTGCTTGAGTCGCAGGATGATCAAGGTGAATTACAAAGCACACGGCTCTGGGTAGTAGACCACGATGGCAGCATGTGGCTGCGCGCTGGCGATGATCAGTCCGGTTGGTATCAAAGACTGATGACCAATGTGCAAGCGGAGCAGACTGTTTACGTCACCCGTGATGGAGAAAGATTTAGCCCCAGTGTTGTCTCAGAGCCCTCTCAAGCGGCCGCTGTTAATGCATTGATGGCTGAGAAATATGGTTCCTCCAACGACGCCATTAGTTTCTTGATGGGCGACGATTCTCGGCAGGACGCTATTGCGGTGCGGTTGTCGCGCTAAACGCCACTCGGCTTTTTTTCAGGTTTGATGTTAGATCTTGCCACTAAATATTGAAGTCTTCAGGCGGGGCGTAAGACCGAGGCAATAAATCGTTATCGCCTCGGTCTGGTATCAGTAGGCCTCTCGCTGCTAATGCAGCAAACAGGTTAGGCTCTAAATTCGCAGCCCAACCTTGGGCTGCATTAGACCAACACTCCTCACATACCTTTAACTTATACCCCGGCACTTCATGTTGTGCTGGGTGGGTGCATAGTTCACAAGTTGACAATGTTTTTCCCGATACGCTTAGTCAAGATCTTGTTAAGGAATCCTCTCCAGGGCTGCCTATCCAAGGATCCTATCCAAGATACTTATCCGTTACTGCGCCTTCACTGGCAGAGCTAACCAACTGCGCATACTTGGCTAAAGTGCCGCGTTCAGTGTAGGGCTTTGGAGCAGTCCACTTAGCACGTCGTTGTGCCAGCACTTCATCACTTACATCTAAGATCACCTCTTCGGTCTCTGCATCTATGGTGATGATGTCGCCGTCTTCAACCAACGCAATAGGTCCGCCTAAGTGCGCTTCCGGTGTCACGTGGCCCACAACAAAGCCGTGAGACCCACCAGAGAATCTGCCGTCGGTGAGTAGTGCCACATCTTGCGACATGCCGCGCCCATTAATTGCGCTGGTCGGACTGAGCATTTCGCGCATGCCCGGACCGCCTTTCGGCCCTTCATAGCGAACTATAACCACGTCGCCTTTTTCTACTTGGCCGTCCATGATTGCTGCCATTGCGGCTTCTTCGCCATGGAAGCAGCGGGCGCTGCCGGTAAATTTCAAACCTTCATGGCCAGTGATTTTGGCCACCGCACCCTCAGGAGCCAAATTGCCGCGCAATATCACTAGGTGACTGTCTTTCTTAATGGGATCAGACAGGGGGCGAATGATTTTTTGATCCGCTGGATAATCCTCAACATCGGCTAGGTTCTCGGCGAGAGTTTTGCCGGTAACGGTCAAGCAATCGCCGTGTAACAGACCTTCTGCTAACAGCATTTTCATCAGCGGCTGTATGCCACCAATTTCAATCAGCTCGCTCATAGCGTACTGCCCGGCGGGCCGCATATCGGCCAAAACCGGAACCCGCTTACCTACGCGGCTAAAGTCTTCAAGAGTCAGCGGTATATTGGCTGCGTGGGCTATGGCCAGTAAGTGCAGTACTCCGTTGGTAGAACCTTCTAATGCAATGGTTACCGTGATGGCATTTTCAAAGGCTTCTTTACTCAAAATGTCGCTAGGTTTGATGTCCAGCTTAATCAGATTTCGAACCGCCGCTCCGGCATTGTAGCTGTCTTGTTTCTTTTCTTGGCTAATGGCGTTTTGTGCTGAGCTGCCAGGCAATGACAAACCCAATGCTTCAATGGCCGAGGCCATAGTGTTCGCAGTGTACATACCGCCACAGGAGCCGGGTCCAGGAATGGCGGTTTCTTCTACTTCTTTCAGCTCAATATCAGAAACAGTGCCCGCAGCGTGTCCACCTACGGCTTCAAAGACTGAGATAATATCTCGGCGCTCTGCGCCAGGTAAAATAGTGCCGCCGTAAACAAAAACACTGGGTCTATCCATGCGTGCCATAGCAATGGCGCAAGCTGGCATGTTTTTGTCGCAGCCGCCAATGGCGACAAAGCCGTCAAACCCCTGAGCGCCAACTACCGTTTCAATGGAATCTGCGATCACTTCGCGAGACACCAACGAGTAGCGCATACCCGGCGTGCCCATAGAAATACCATCTGAAACAGTAATGGTATTAAACAGCACAGACTTAGCACCGGCTTCGTCAGCGCCCATACAAGCGGCATCTGCCAGTTCATTAATATGCATATTGCAGGGTGTCACCATGCTCCAAGTGGAGG
>CAJJAQ010000026.1 GCA_905182095.1 uncultured Pseudomonadales bacterium
ATTCCGTTCAGGAATCAAAGTAATGCTTGAAGGTGACCCCTGCACCATTCTAGAGAACGAATTTGTAAAACCCGGTAAGGGCCAAGCGTTTAGTCGCGTCAAATTCCGTAACCTGAAAAACGGTCGAGTTTGGGAGCGCACCTTTAAGTCTGGCGAATCGCTAGAAGCCGCTGATGTTATGGAATCCGATATGGAATACCTCTATAGCGATGGTGAATTTTGGCATTTCATGCTTACCGATGGCAGCTTTGAACAAATTGCCGCATCGAAAGAAGCGATCGGCGACTGTATTGACTGGCTGAAAGAGCAAGACGTTTATGTTGTGACACTTTGGAACGATGACCCCATTGCCGTGGCAGCGTCGAACTTCGTTGAACTAGAAGTAACAGAAACGGATCCAGGCTTGAAAGGCGACACAGCCAATGGCGGCACGAAGCCAGCCACCTTAGCCACCGGAGCGACCATTAAAGGTGTGCCTTTGTTTATTAACATTGGAGACATATTGAAAGTGGATACGCGAACTGGGGAATATGTCTCACGCGTAAAAAACTGATGACTTCTTGGCAGCCTAGCACCGATATGAATGGATTGGTGCAACGGGCTGCTTTGCTGTGGAGCCTACGTGAGTTTTTTGCGCGGCGCCAAGTGATTGAAGTGCAGACTCCGGTGCTTGCTCCCAATACCGTCACCGATCCAGATGTAGAAAGCGTCGCCGTTCCCGGTTATGGTTTTTTGCAAACCTCTCCCGAATATCAAATGAAACGTCTACTTGCAGCCGGCGCTCCCTCTATTTATCAATTGGGACCGGTTTTTCGGCACGAGGAAATAGGGCGTCTGCACAATATTGAATTCACTATGTTGGAGTGGTATCGGCTAGATTTTGATCACGATCAGTTAATGGATGAGGTGGCTAAACTGGTAGACGGGGTACTTGGGCCTGCTAGCTACACCACTGTCACCTACGCAGAATTAGTAGGCGACTTAGACCGTCCCAGAGATGAATTAGATTTAGCTTTTGCCGAAGCTAGTCAGGCGTTAAATCCAGGTCGATTTTTCGTTATAGATTACCCCGCGGAACAAGGCGCCTTGGCGCGGTTGCAGCCGGATAATTCTGCCGTTGCCGCACGCTTTGAGTTAGTGATTGATGGCGTTGAATTAGCCAATGGCTATTGGGAGCTTTTAGACCCAGAAGAGCATTTGCAACGTTTCGCCCAAGATCAAAAAAGCCGCAATAGTCGAGGGCTTGGATCAGTGGAAATTGATAGCGCGTTTATGGCCGCCCTAGAAGCGGGTTTGCCTACCTGCGCCGGAGTTGCTTTAGGGGTTGATCGGCTCTTGATGCTGGCTATGGGTCAGCGCAGTTTAGATAAGGCCCTTACCTTCAGAAATTTCTAAACTGCTAAACGTCTCAGCTTTTAGCGGTGGTGAGGTTTGCTACTGAAAAGAAATTTAGAGTGCCTCTTTTTTGGCAGTGCTTTTTTGCAGTACTTTTTAGGTACCTCTCTTAAAGTACCTTCCCCAAATTTTCACCCAAGCGGATTTTACTGCCCACTTTGAGTTCAGGATTCAGCTCAACCGCGCCTTTGGGAAAACAGCAAACGACGGTGGAGCCCAGCAAGAAGCGTCCAATTTCGTCACCGCGATTCAGTGCAATGCTGTGATCGTCATATTGTTCAATGCTGTAAGGCGAGGCGGGCCCGGGCCAAACTGTCTCAATTGATGCAACGATTAACGCACCTACCAAAACAACCAACATTGGACCAAATTCTGTATTGAACCGGCAAACCAACCGCTCGTTGCGGCAAAACAATCCTTCAATACCCTCTTCGGTGGCGCCGTTGACAGAAAACAGTGCGCCGGGGACGGCGAAAGTTTGTTCAAGCTTGCCGGCAAACGGCAGGTGAATTCTATGGTAATCGTTAGGCGCTAAGTAGATGGTGCAAAAATCCCCATCCTCCAAGCCGCGCCCAGCCTCACCAGCCAAACTGCTGAGTGAATAACGGTGACCTTTGGCTTGCATCAGTTGGTTGCCGTCAATCTTGCCCATTTGACTGACCGCGCCATCCACCGGGCTCGCTAAAGTGCGGCCATCATCTGGCATAGGCCGAACGCCGGGCTCAAGTGCTCGGGTGAAAAAATCATTGAAAGACTCATAGTCAGACAGTGATTTACGTTCAGCTTCGGCTAGCGAAATATCGTATGCCTTAGCAAACTGTTGAATAAAGGTTTTGCTAATAAGGGGGTGCCGACTCTTAGCCATAGCGCCTACTAACCTAGACAGCCCGTGTTGAGGCAATACCTTTTGAAAGCTGCTGAATAAATTGCTCATACTTTTTTTACTCTACTGTTCTAGCTCGACTGCTCTAAATCTATTTTTTCAACTCGATAGGCGTGTCGGGATGGTTGCCCCATTCAGCCCAAGACCCGTGGTAGGCGCGAATGCGCAATCCGTACAAACGACCGACTAAATAAGACAGACCGGATCGGTGATGAGTTTGGCAATGGGTAATGATTTGCTCAGCGTTTGATACACCTAGTTCATCTAGCACCTCAGTCATATCCGTTCGAAGCCGAGTTTGCCTCTGAGGATCCTTCAGTAACTCCCAATCCAAATTTACTGCGCCCGGGATATGTCCGGCCCGTTGTGATCCAGAGCGCATGCCCACATATTCTTCCCTAGAACGCACGTCCCAAACCACTTGTTTTGAATCTTCAAGGGTCGCCATCACGTCGGAAATTTCGGCAATGGGCGCGGTATTGATGTCTAAGCTGATCGGTGTCAGGCCATTTGCGCTGCAGGCACCTTTGGCCAGTTCCAAACCCGCCTCGTGCCATGCGTGTAGACCGCCATCTAGGTAGGCCCAGTTGTAATGGCCAATAATATCTAGGGTCCAGAGAAAGCGCCCGGCCCACCCGCCACCTTCGTCATCGAAAGCAATAATTTTGCAGTCGGGTTGGTAGCCAATACGGGTAAACAGCACCTCTAAATCTGCCAAGGCCGGCAGCTTGCCGGAAGCAGGAGGAATGCCACAGACCAATTCTTGAGGCGTCACTAAAACTGCGCCAGGAATATGCGCTTGCGAAAACAGTTCAGCGCTAGTGACCTGAACCAAAATGACTTTTTCCTTGCTCATGGCGACGAGGTCAGACGGCTCTAGAAGTGCTACGGGGTTTTGGTAGTACACAATAATCTCTGCTGGTGTCCCTTGGTGTTGGCTAATCATAACGGAAACTGGCTGTGGGTCATCTGTTGCTGAACTAAATATGCGTGAAAAACAAAATGCCTAAAGTACAGCCTAACCGGGGCTATATAGCAGGTGGAGTTTTCAGTGACGAAAAACAGAACTATTTGGTGGAGACGGTTTACTATTCTAAGTCTGCGAAAAAACAGTGAAGTAACTAAATAGGCTTCACCTACGCATTGATATTGACGTTTTAACGCTTGGGCAAAGGAGATTACATTGAGCGCCAACTTAGTATGGATTGATTTAGAAATGACAGGTCTGGATCCCAATAAGGATCGTATTATTGAAATGGCCATCATCATTACTGACGGCGATTTAAATGAGTTAGCCGTGGGACCAGTATTGGCTATTCAACAGCCCCAGTCGCTGTTAGACGGCATGGACGATTGGAACCAAACCCATCATTCGGCATCCGGCCTGTTGCAGCGGGTGCAAGAATCTAATGTCACGGAAACGGAAGCAGAAGCCACTTGCTTGGCCTTTCTCGAGGCTCATGTGAAAGCTGGCGAAGCGCCGTTATGTGGCAATACCATTTGGCAAGATCGACGTTTCCTGTCGCGTTATATGCCAGATCTAGAAGGCCACTTACACTACCGAATGATTGATGTTAGTAGCATTAAAGAGCTGGCAAAGCGTTGGCACCCAGAAATTGCTGCAGGGGTTATAAAAACCAATCAACATACTGCACTTGCGGATATTCAAGAGTCTATTGAAGAACTGCGCTATTACCGTAAGCATTTGTTTGTTAAGTAGGAAAATATAACTAGTTAGCCGTGAAGTATTGCAATATTGCCAAATGGGCTAGTTTTACGGTGCTGGGTCAATGGGCTGTCGCTTTGAATTACGTAGCTTTAGGTGAGACTTATAGCTAGAGAGCGTTGCCGTCCAACCAATATGTGCAAACGCCCATCCACAGATAGTAGAGATTGCTAATGACCATAAAAAATCCTCCGCGCCTACTTGGTGCGGCCCCTCAACGAATTTGTGTCCATATTGAAGATCGAACCAACTAAGCCCAAGGCACATTGGCAAGGCGAAAAATATCCCCCCAGTTGATAAAACAAAAAGCAAATAGCCTTTCTCCATCAAAAACTCCCATCTATCAAGTGCTTGGTCGTCCCAAACTTGAAAGAGACTGCAGGAGCTAATGACTTTTCGTTTGATAGTAAGCCACATAGGGTTTTTAGCTGTCGCCGTCTTCCAAAGAGCTACTGCCGCCGCCCGTACTTGCTCCGCCTCCGCCGCTAGATCCTGCCCCGGATGCACCCGATATACCGACCGATCGTGCAGCCCACGAAGCGCCGTATCCAATCCTTCCGGCGGCGATTGCCGCACCTGCCAACCCTCCACTTGCACCGATCGCGCCACCCAATACAGCGTTGACGGCTGCGCCTCGCCACCCGCCACCTGTACCAAATCCATACGCTGCGCCCCCGATAAAACCTATAACAAATCCCGGTGGGCCCAAACCGCCATTAACTTCTTCAATTTCATTTTGATTTAGAACTCTCATTTTTTCAGCCGTCTTAGTTGAGCTTTTAAAGGTACAATACTCAGAGCTTTTGTAAACAGTCAGGATCAGTCAGAAATAGTTAGATTAAGAGTTAGTACGCTTATGAATTCATATTTTAGCGTAGGGCAAATTAGTTTGGTGTGAGGTTTTTTTGTGCGCCGAAACCTCGCTGGGTAGTTGTTCAGAATATCTATTTTGGCTTTTGTTGATGTCACTGGCGTCCTAAAATAGGGTGCTCACTTGAGATTAAAAACTCATTATGGAATTTCGACAAATGAGTGTAAAAATCTGATGGATGGAGGTTGTATGTTGATTGAAAAGGCGTGGTCACGCACTGCTGTCCCACAGTTTGACAGTCATAATGCGAACCTCATCTGAGGTTCGCATTTTTTATACCTCGGTGGGTCAGGTTGTAGTATCTCCAACAGGCCTCTTCTCTCAAATAAATTAAGCTGGATTACACGTAAAATTCTCTGAACGGTCCAGCCGGCCTTTGCGCAGTGCCTAGCAAAAGCTACCAGTAGGTAAGTAATCATAGCGATCCAGACTTGAGTCAATATGGCATTCTTAGATAACCCGACAAATGCCTTAATCTTGAGATTTTGTTTAATCGCCTTGAAGAACAATTCAACCTGCCACCAATCCTTGTAAATGGCTGCAATAGTCGCCGCACAGAGCGAAAAGTTATTGGTTAGAAAAACATACCTTTTACCGCTTTCTTTATCCAGAAAAACCACTCGGCGTAACTTCGGCGCCCCCCGTTTTATGGCATGAGCACTATTTAGCTGGATGATTTGGTCGCTAGTAACGCCTTGATTTCTGACTACAGGCTTGCGCTCTAAAACTTGATAAACAGCTTTCGGGCGCAAACGGGTTACAAAGCTAACGCCCTGATTTGTAGGGTCTCCAAACCATTGGTAGTCAACATAGCCTTTGTCAAAAGCTACAATACTGTCCTTGGGAAATTTGAATGTTCGTCCCTGAATCATGTCATTTTCATTGCCGTCGCTCAGGGCCACAAATTCAGGCAGCATGTTTCCGTGGTTAAGACCCACACTGAGCTTAACGCTGGCTTTATCTTTATGACAGGCAGCCCAAGGGAAGAGCTTTACTGATAAGTCAACTATGCTGGCATCCAACGAGTAAAGTGGGTTTTTAAAGCGAAATCCGTGATTAGAAGGTTGTTTCTTGCAGCGATGGAGAAGCTTGTAAAAGACTGATTCATAGAGTTCCGCTAGTTGCCTCTCGTTAATCCTTGCCAGTGTTGAACGGGCGATTGGTCTAGCTCCGAGATGATAAAGCTTATGCTGTTGAGCCTCTAAATTTGATTCAATATCACGCAGGCTTTGGCGGCCTGAAAGCTGAGACATACCAATAAACTGATCCCAGCGGGAGGCTGAGCGAAGCTTTAGCCCTCGTTATTAAGCGTTTGTTCAAACTCACATATTAACAACTTGGACTCAGCCTTTCTTATTTACCCCAAACTGTGGGACAGCAGTGCGTAGTTACGTCATTTTGAGTTGATCTAAAGCCCAAGTTATATGTTCATCCACCATTGCATTAACCCGCCCTAAGCTATTGGTTAATGCGTTCACAACTTCTTCCCCGCCACTGCCATTGCCCAGTGCAATGGCTATGTTGCGTTGCCACTGCGGGTAGCCGACGCGGCCCATAGCAGAGCCTAGTATTAGCCGACGAAATTGCTCTTCTGATAATGCGAATAAATCTAACAGCTCGGGTTGGTCCAAACCGTTGCGGACAGCGAAGTCGGGTTCGGTTGTGGTGGGTGCATCGCGATTCCACGGGCAGAACAGTTGGCAGTCATCGCAACCGTATATACGGTTGCCCATTAATGGGCGCAGCGCCTCATCGATGCTGTCTTTGTGCTCAATGGTGAGATACGAAATACATCGAGTGGCGTCTAGTTTCTTTGGGCTGATGATGGCTTGGGTTGGGCATACAGTCATGCATGCGCTGCATTTTCCACACGCGTCCTCAACGATAGCCTGGTCGATAGCCAGCGGTGCGTTGGTATAGATCTCGCCTAGGAAAAACCATGAACCGGCTTCTTTATCTAGGATCAATGTATGTTTGCCCATCCACCCCAAGCCGCCTTTTTCCGCTAGGGCTTTTTCTAATACCGGCGCGGAATCGGTGAAAGCGCGAAATTGATAGCCCGCAGTTTGCTCTTGGGTTAACAGTTCGTTGATTTGACTTGCCAGTTTAGCTAAACGACGGCGCAGTACTTTGTGGTAATCCCGGCCGAGGGCGTAGCGAGAAATATAGGCTTTGTTGGAGTTTGCGAGTATTTCAATGGGTTGAGTGTCAGCAGGTAGGTAGTTCATGCGCGCTGTGATGACCCGGAAGGTGCCGGGTTCTAGTTGCTCAGGATGCAGGCGCTTTTCCAAATTTCTATGTAGATAGCCCATCTCACCGGCAAAGCCGTCATTAAGCCACTGGCGAACATGGGGCTCGTGTGCACTCAGGTTTATGTCGGTGACAGCCAATTTCTGAAAGCCTAAATTTTCAGCCCGGGCATTTATTTGGCTTCTTATTAACCCTTGGTCCCAGTCGGCTGGGGAGGGTAGTGGGTTGTCGCTGGTGGTTTTGATGATTAACCTCTGTGCAAGCTTCTAGATAGCTTACGGATATCTTGGGAAATTAGATGGGTTGTTCGCTGCATTATACTAGTGTGAAGCTAGTAACGAAAAGAACACTACCGATTTGCATAAAAGAGTCGGACTATCAGCCGGCGAGATAACAGGGTTCTCTTCTCCATTATTCGGATAATATTGGTCTATGTCTGAAAATCAAATATTGCTTTACAACGCCGCAACAAGTCAGGCCATTGATGTGGATGCCGCTCGACCTGCTGACCATGGTGGTCTAGGCATTGAGAGTTTTGCACTCATGGAGCGTGCCGCAGATTATGCGCTAGCTTGTCTTCGTCAGCGCTGGCCAGATGCGTCGGGATTTAGTCTATTTTGCGGTAAAGGCAATAATGCCGGTGATGGCTACGTTATGGCTGCATTGGCAGCGCGGCTAGGCATGCATGTGCAAATTTTTGCTGTGGTAGAGGCAAAGCTTTTGACGGGAGATGCGTTGCGTGCATATGCGCAATGCATGGAAATCGGCTTAGCGATCGATGCTCCTCACGCGCCTATTGCGCATACAATTGTTGTCGATGCGCTCCTTGGTACGGGTTTTACTCCACCCCTCAGAGCGGACATGGTCCAGGCGATTAGTCGCATCAATGCCCATGTCGGGGAGGTGCTCAGTTTAGATATGCCCTCTGGTGTCAGTGCTGATTTTGGCGTTTCGGGTGAAGATACAAATCAATGTATCAACGCGACGCTCACAGTCTCCTTTATTACCCACAAAATCGGCTTATACACGGGTGCGGCTATTGCTTCTCGGGGCGCTCTATTGGTTACAGACCTAGGTATTCCCGAGCATATTTTTCATCACTACCCCTCCATTCCTTGGCTTAAGTGGTCTGCCAGTAGGCTGCCGGTGGCTGGAGTGAATACGTATAAGTCTCGGCAAGGGCATGTCTTGGTGGTGGGCGGTGATGCAGGTATGGCTGGCGCGGTTTTGTTGGCCGCAGAAGCAGCTTTTCGCGCAGGCGCTGGGTTAGTAACCATCGCTACGCGAGCCGAACACCGATCTGGAATTTTGGCTCGGCTGCCTGAAGCAATGTGGGTTAATCCTGAAAGTGCAAAATTTGATCTTGTCGCACAGGACTGTGATGCAGTAGTCGTTGGGCCCGGATTAGGTCGTGAACCTTGGGGTTTGGCAATACTTAAGCGCGCCCTAGCCCTACCATGCACAAAGATCTTAGATGCCGATGCCCTGTATTGGCTGGCCCTAGAGCAAGCGGTTAAAGACCTTTGTGTGGCCTCTAGTGAAACTCTTTTTATAACGCCTCATGCCGCCGAAGCGGCGAGGTTACTGCACCGGCCGGTTTCTGAGGTGGAGTCTGATCGCTTGGCAGCGGCGACTGCATTGGTCAGCGCTTATGGTTGTTTTGGTGTACTGAAAGGCCCAGGCTCGGTGCTTTTTGCGGCACAAAAGCGGGCCATATGTGCACAAGGTAATGCGGGTATGGCCACCGCCGGAATGGGTGATGTGCTCAGCGGTATTGCTGGGGCATTAGTCGCGGAGGCTGGGGCTGGCGCTGATACTGATTTAGCGGCGCTCAATTATGCTTTCCAAAGCGCCGTGTTGTGGCACAGCGCCGCAGCAGACTTGGCCGTCGAAGAATTAGGTCGGCGCAGTTTAATGGCCTCAGATGTAATATCATTCTTACCCAAGTCCGCATTGAGCGAAGTGTAAGCACTTTGCGAGAGGCCATGGGCTAGACAAAATGTACCGAATTATTTTGAGCCATTAGAGACTTAAGCGTTGCTGAAAGCAGAAGAAATGCACGAAGTACTAATTGATGAGGCCGCAACCGAAGGGTTTGGTGCGGCGCTTTTGCCTGTGCTCAAAGAACAGTTTCCCAAGGGTGCGGTGATCTTTTTGCATGGCGACTTGGGCGCTGGTAAGACCACTTTTGTGCGTGGCATTCTGCGCGGGTTGGGTTTTGCCGGTGCAGTAAAAAGCCCTACCTATACCCTGATGGAGCCTTATCTGTTAGATGAACTTGAGGTATACCATTTTGATTTATACCGGCTACAGTCGCCGCAAGAATTAGAGTTCGTTGGCTTTGATGAAATTTTATCCGGCCCCGGGTTGAAGTTCCTTGAGTGGCCGGAGCAAGGACTGTCATGGTTGCCTAACCCTGATGTAGATGTGTATCTTGAGTTGTACCGCCCAAGGGACGATGATGATTTTCAACGTAAAGTGAGAGTGGGTTTTGCTCAGACCTAAGACGAAGCACAAATTTATTCGGTCCACTCTGATCTTTCAGGCTGCGATGGTTTGTTGGCTTTTTCTTGTCGGGCCAAATGCCCTAGCCAATGTGCTAGATGGTATCAGAATTCATGAAGCACCAGATTCCATTCGGGTGGTGCTTGATGCCCGCCAAGAAACTCAGTTCAAACAGTTTGCTCTAGAAAACCCACATCGCATAGTCATCGATCTGAAGAATACTCGGCCAGGTACGAAGCTAAATTTTGCTAAGGCCGGCGCGGGGCTAAAGGGCATTAAGGGCATTCGTGGTGCCGAGCGCGGTAAGGATTACCGCATTGTCATTGATGCTAAAGGGCCACTCAAAGCGAAGCCATTTAAGTTACGCCCCATCAACCCTTATGGTCACAGGTTGGTGGTAGATTTGTTTTATCCGGCCAACAAAAAGTCTGTAGTTGCAGAGACAAAGCCTGCAGTTCAAGAAAAAAATAGAGACGTAGTGATCGCCATAGACGCAGGTCATGGTGGTGAAGATCCCGGCGCCCTGGGACCAAGAAAGGCCCAAGAAAAAAAGGTTGTTCTGAGCATTGCTAAACGCACCGCAGATCAGATTAACCGTATGAAAGGTTTTAAGGCTGTGCTCATTCGTAAGGGTGATTATTATATTGGCCACAGGAAGCGCACCGCACTGGCGCGTCAAAGCCGAGCGGATTTGTTTGTTTCCATCCACGCCGATGCGTTCAAAGAGTCTTCGGTAAGTGGTGCGTCGGTCTATACATTATCTGATCGCGGCGCTACTAGTGAAACAGCAAAATGGTTGGCTGAGCGGGCCAATCAATCAGATATGTTGGGTGGTGTAGGCAATGTAAATCTGAGTAATAAAGATGCTGTGCTGGCCCACGTGTTGTTAGACATGTCTATGGATGGTTATCGCGTACATAGTATCGGCGTGGGCGAAGCGGTGCTGCGCAACATGTCCAAGGTCACCAAGCTGCACAAGAAAAAAGTTGAGCAAGCTGGATTTTTGGTCCTTAAGTCGCCGGATATGTCATCTATTCTTGTCGAGACGGGATTTATATCTAATCCATCCGAGGCTCGAAAACTTGCTCAAACCAAACATCAGATAAACTTGGCTAAAGCCATTGCCGATGGCATTGGCGAATATATGCGCGCTAATCCGCCGCCTTCTACTTTTCTTGCCGCTAGACGCACCGAGTTGCGCTACACCATTTCACCTGGAGACACATTGTCTGAAATTGCCGCCCGTTATGGGGTCTCGGCGAGGGCTTTGAAAAGACGTAATAAGTTGGCAAATGATCGAATTCGTGTAGGCCAAACAATTTTTATCCCGCGTGGAGTGTAGTATGCAACGTGTTAAACGTTTGAGTTCATTTGTAGCTGACCAAATTGCAGCGGGGGAGGTAGTTGAACGCCCTGCTTCAATTGTGAAAGAATTATTGGAGAACAGTCTGGATGCTGGTGCAACAAATGTTGAGGTTCGCTCAGAAGCTGGTGGCGTAGGGCTTATTTGGGTGCGTGATAATGGCTCGGGGATTCATAGTGAAGATTTACCCTTGGCGCTAGAGCGTCATGCAACGAGTAAAATAATCGATGCAGATGATCTCATCGGCATCAGCAGCCTAGGCTTTCGCGGCGAAGCTTTGGCCAGTTTGGCTTCAGTGGCGCGAGTAAAGTTGAGCTCATCAACTAATGCTGATGACGGTGGTTGGCATTTAGAAAGCCATGGTGGCAACGAAATTTCCACCGGCCCTGTTGCGCATAACCAAGGCACTACAGTAGAAGTGCGCGATCTCTTTTATAACACCCCCGCACGACGTAAGTTTCTTAAAGCCGAAAGAACTGAAGCCCATCAAATTGATCTGGTGTTGCGGCGTATGAGCTTAGCGCACATGGATGTGGGTTTTACCCTCCAGCAAACACGAGAAGCTGGGACGGCGGGCAAAGCCACTAGGCCGTTGGTGCTGGCGGCAGGCAATACGGAAGATCGGCTGAGTCGAGTGTTGAGTACAGATTTTGTTGAGCAATCTGTTTTTGTTGATGAAAGCAATCACGACTACCGCATATATGGTTGGGTGGGTCTGCCCAGTCACAATCGCCGACAAATGGACCAACAATATTTTTACGTTAATGGCCGCGCTATTCGTGACAAATTGGTGGGGCATGCTATTCGTCAGGCATATAGCGATGTCATGTTCCATGGGCGACACGCGGTTTATGTCATTTTCCTCGAGCTGCCGCAAGAGTTGGTGGATGTTAACGTGCATCCAACAAAGCACGAAGTACGCTTTCGTGACGCGCGTCAAGTTCACGACTTTATTTTCAGTTCGCTAAACCGTTCTTTACGCAGCCTGCGCCCGGGAACCCCTCACAGTAACGAGCACGCTGAGCCCGGGTTGGCACAAGGCTCGGTTGCTGCCCAGCATACTCAGTGGGTAGAAAACCCTTCGCCACGGCAACAACAAGAAATGGGCTTGCCGCAATCTTCTGGCGCAAATAGCAGTTACAGACCGCAAACTTATGCAACTTCCATGGGGCGATCAATTGGTCCTGATGGCGGTTTGGTGCAACTGGTTGCGGAAGAAAATCCTCAGTGGTTGCAGTCTGGCTCGGCAAATGTTGGCGCCGCAAACGCTGCTGAGCAGGGGCAAGTCGGGACACCTCCATTAGGCTACGCTGTCGCGCAAATTCACGGCATTTACGTTTTGGCCCAGAATGCCGAGGGTTTGGTGGTTGTAGATATGCATGCTGCTCACGAGCGTATTGTTTACGAAAAAATGAAACGCGAAGCCGCCAGAGACGGTATTGCGAGGCAGCGTTTGTTGGTGCCGTTGACAGTCGCGGTCAGTGAGTCTGATGCAGATATGGTTGAAGATTTTGGCGAAAGGCTGGCCGCAAGCGGATTGCTGGTAGAGCGCATGGGTAGAGACAGTGTTGTTGTTAGAGAGGTGCCGTTGCTGCTCGGTAAAGCAGATGTTAGTCAATTAGTGAAAGACCTAATCGCGGAAATGGCGGAGTTTGGTACTAGTGAGGAAATCAACAGAACACAGCTAGATATTTTAGCCACACTTGCTTGCAGGGGCTCGCTTCGTGCGCACAGGCAACTGACCATACCTGAGATGAATGGCTTGCTGCGAGAAATGGAACAAACTGAAAATGCCGGGCTTTGTAATCATGGCCGACCCACATTCTTGCTCCGCAGTTTGCCTGAGTTAGACAAACTATTTTTGCGTGGGCAATAGCCAGCTAATGTCACTGTTAAAAAGTGAGAACACTGACAGAGTAGGTGCCGCTGACGAACCAAGCGGTCAAACGGCGGATAGCGACAAAACAGTGGTTATTATAATAGGCCCCACGGCTGCTGGTAAAACTGATGCGGCAATGCGCTTACAAGATCATCTAG
>CAJJAQ010000027.1 GCA_905182095.1 uncultured Pseudomonadales bacterium
CAATACACCTAATTGCTGCCAGCACTCACCCCGTTCATAGTGAAGCGAAGCCATAACTTCTGCGCTGCCGTCATTAATGGCGAATTGATAATCAATAATTTCCAGTACTTGCAGCCAATTTTTCGCCTGCATATACAAAGCCTTTATATTATTGAGCATGCGCAAGCCCACCATTGTCGTACTGGCCTTGATCAGCATGGCCGGTGCGTCGGCCAAGTCTAAGTCTAAGTCTCCGGCCTCAATGACACGCATAGTCATTGGGTCCACTAATACACCATCAATTCGTGTCAGAAAGTGACCAGGGAAATTTATCCCTGTAGCCGTAAACCCAAGCCGTCGCGCGCCCTCAACCAACAATATACTCAAGGCTATTGGAATACCTTGTTTTTGCCTTAAAACCCAATCCAAACTGCTATGGGTTAAGTCAACGGATGCCAGTGGCGCATCGCCAAATCCATGTTGCCTAAAAAGGTCCAACAACTGGCTTACATCATCAATCTTGTGTTCATTGATACTTGCAACAAGCTGCTCAAAATTTGTTCGCACCACCTGCAAGTCCATCGCTCCATCAATCAGCAAACCGACTAATAGAGCTATTTCAAATTCTCCAGCATCTAAGCCACTGACCTCCGCGAAAGCCTGCAACAACTGTTCTTTATCCATCAGTTAACAATCCACATCCAGGCATTTAGCACATAAAAACCAGCCATCTAATGCTCGCGAGTTTTACTGAAATTAATGTCTGGCCAACGGTCTTGTATGACGCTGAGATTGACTCTGCTTGTTGCTAGATAGGTCAAATATCCACCGCCGTCTATCGCGAGATTCTCTTGATTCTTATTACGGAACTCCGCAAGCATTTTTTCATCCTCGCATTGAATCCAGCGAGCAGTGAAAATAGTTGAATTCTCCCAAATACACTCGGCCCTGTATTCGTCTCTTAATCGGAACGAGACCAAATCAAATTGCAGTACACCTACTGCGCCGACAACAATTTCATTCTTCGACAACGGCATAAAAGCTTGAGTGGCGCCCTCTTCTGCCAGCTGCTTAACACCTTTCTCAAGTTGTTTGCCGCGTAGCGGATCTTTAACTCTGACGCGCCTGAACATTTCAGGTGCAAAATTCGGGATGCCAATAAATTCATGCTTTTCACCTTCAGAAAAAGCATCACCAATCTGAATGGTGCCGTGATTATGTAAACCTATAATATCGCCGGCAAAAGCTTCTTCGGTGTGTACCCTGTCCCCTGCCATAAAGGTCACTGCATCAGCAATCTTGATATCTTTATTCGTTCTAAGGTGGCGCATTTTCATACCCTGCCTATAGGTGCCAGAACAAACCCGCATAAAAGCAATGCGGTCTCTATGTTTTGGATCCATATTCGCCTGAATTTTAAATACAAAACCACTGAACTTTTCTTCAGACGGTAAAACTTCTCGGGCTTGGGTCATCCTTGGCTGCGGTGATGGCGCTTGCTCAACAAACCCATCAAGCATTTGCCTAACGCCAAAGTTACCTAGCGCGGTACCAAAGTACACCGGACTTACCGTGGCATTTTCAAAATCTTCTTGGTTGTAGTCATGACTAGCGCCGCGGACCAGTTCAATCTCATCAACGTAGTCGGCGTGCTCCAAGCCCAAATATTCTTTCGCTTCGTCGCTTTCCAAACCTTCGATGACCCGATAAGCATGAATATGATGTCCTTGGCTTTTAGCAAAGCAAACAATGCGATCTTCAGCCAACTCGTAAATACCCTTGAAGTGCTGACCCATGCCAATGGGCCAATTCATAGGCGCACAATGAATCTGTAAAATATCTTCAATTTCGTCTAATACTTCTATCGGATCTCTAATTTCCCGATCCAATTTATTAATAAACGTAACAATGGGCGTGTCCCGTAGGCGACATACTTCCATGAGTTTAATGGTGCGCGGTTCAACGCCCTTGGCACCGTCAATGATCATCAGGGCGGAATCTACAGCAGTCAGAGTTCTGTAGGTATCCTCGGAGAAATCTTCGTGACCAGGGGTATCGAGCAAATTCACAGTGCGCCCCGCATAGGGAAACTGCATCACAGACGTAGTTACCGAGATACCTCGCTCTTGCTCCATGGTCATCCAGTCTGAGGTGGCATGCCTATCAGATTTTCGAGATTTCACGGTGCCCGCTAATTTGATAGCGTTACCAAATAGCAGCAATTTTTCAGTAATTGTGGTCTTGCCGGCATCAGGGTGGGAAATTATCGCAAAGGTGCGTCTTTTCTTAACATGCTCAATACTCAAAACATCTGCCTTTGTTATATTTTTATCTAAATTATCAGTGCCTGATGACGCATAGCAACGCCCTAACACGGATACAAATTGAAGCTGGGTAATTGTATAGCCTTATCGATGACGGTGTTAGATTTTCCACAACACAAAGGCAACAACTACAATTCCCACGAGTCTCAAGTTTGCCCACGCAAGGACGTAGGCACAGACAATGGCCTGCCGAAAATGCACTAAAAATGCACTAAAAATGCACAGAATAAGCCAATGCCACGCGTTGCAAATTATCCAAAGAAGTAAAAGTCCTAGGTGTGAAGTTCAAACCAAGTACCGTTCACTACCACTTAAGGCAGTTTTAACCTCAACTGTCGCCTAAGAACTACCGTCAATCGAAACGCTAAATAAATGCCCAATAATTTAGTGAATAGTTCAGCGACGTGATGAACGAATGAACACTCTCCCAAAGTTGATTTTTTCGCATCAGACAAAAAGGAACTTATTAGTTAAAAGTTCAATTTAAGTTAACCCAAAGAAGGATGGCAATTGTGAATACACAAATGAAAACCAAAATGACCGGTATGGCCTTGGCAGTAGCAGCTGCAGGATTGATGGGATGTGAATCATCTGGATCTTCACCAGCTGCATCGGCGAGCAACACAACTGATCTTGTACACTGCTATGGAGTGAACGCATGTAACGGTCACAATGACTGCAAAACCGCTAGCAATGCCTGTAAAGGTCAAGGCGCATGTAAGGGCCAAGGATTTGTTGCTCTACCGTCTAAGGCATGTGCTGACGTCGGTGGCGAACGCAGAGATGACTGGAGTGGCAGCATTGCTTCTGCCGATCTGTCTCACTGTTATGGCGTCAATGTTTGCGGCGGTCACAACGATTGCAAGACAGCTGGCAATGCATGTAAGGGTCAGGCTGCATGTAAAGGACAAGGTTTTGTAGGAGCTCCTGCTAAAGCCTGTGCTGATATCGGCGGCAAGGTTGGTGCTTAATAAACGCCCAACAACTCCCACCAGTAGCTCTGCTACTGGTGGGGACCGCGTATTGAATAAGCAAACAGCTAAACCCTACCTAGGTTTTGGTCTTGGCTTACGTACAGAACACTTTCAAGATGTAATAGATACCCAGCCAGAGGTAGATTGGTTCGAGATCATCTCTGAGAACTTCATGGTCAAAGGCGGCAAGCCTAAATATTACCTGCATGAAATTCGTGAGCGTTACCCTATGGTCATGCATGGTGTATCACTGTCTATCGGTACCACTGACCCAATCAATTTTGAATATCTACGCAGCCTTAAAACACTAGTCAACGAAGTCCAGCCTGAATGGTTATCAGATCATCTGTGCTGGACCCAACACGGCGGAATTAACAGTCATGATCTATTGCCTCTGCCCTACACGGAAGAAGCTCTAGAACA
>CAJJAQ010000028.1 GCA_905182095.1 uncultured Pseudomonadales bacterium
CTATTGGTATTGCGGCCAAGCAGATTATTGCTGACGGCATGGATGTAGCAATTGGTGGTGGCGTTGAATCTATTTCAACCAACCAAACTGGCGATATGTTCACCACACCAAGCCCTTGGTTAATTAAAAACCAGCCTGGCCTATATATGCCAATGATTGAAACCGCAGAGATTGTGGGCGAGCGTTACGGCGTAAGTCGTGAAGATCAAGATGCATATGCTGCACAATCTCAGGCTCGTACTGCTGCCGCCCAACAAGCAGGCGCATTTGACGATGAGATCGTACCGCTAGCTTCAGTAATGAAGTTGGTGAATAAGGAGACCGGCGAGGTCAACGAGATTGAGATGAACTTGGATAAAGACGAAGGTAATCGTCCGGGTACAACTTATGAAAGTCTGTCAGGTCTGAAGCCTGTGTTTGGCGGCGGCCAGATCATTAAAGAAGGTAAGCATGTTACCGCGGGTAATGCCTCCCAGCTGTCTGACGGTGCATCAGCTTGTGTACTAATGGAAGCTAAGGTTGCTGAACAGCGTGGCCTACAGCCGTTAGGTGCCTACCGCGGTATGGCTGTAGCCGGCACTCAAGCTGATGAAATGGGCATTGGTCCTGTTTTCGCCATTCCAAAGTTGTTGGAAAAGAATGGTCTGACCATGGATGATATTGGCCTGTGGGAGCTGAATGAAGCGTTCGCAGTGCAAGTGGTTTATTGCCGCGACAAGCTGGGTATTCCTGATGAATTACTCAATGTAAACGGTGGCGCTATTTCAGTAGGTCACCCTTATGGCATGTCTGGATCACGCATGGTTGCTCACGCCTTAATCGAAGGTAAGCGTCGTGGTGTTAAATATGTTGTAGCCACTATGTGTGTTGGCGGCGGCATGGGTGCAGCTGGCTTGTTTGAAGTTCTTTAGCGCCAGCTAATGCAAGGCGCTGGCTAAAACCAGTGTTAACGTCGAAAAAGACCAACTAGTGCCGAAAGGTTTAGCTGGTTTTTTTTCGACAGACTTTCCTCAGCCCATATTATAGATTTGTACTTTGGGCGAATTTTTTTGCTAAATCCTAAATAACTGGATCGTCAAATCTAAACCTTTAATCGTTGCACCGTTATCAAAAAGGAACTTCATGAACACATATACTTCCCCCACAGAGTTTTTAGCTACGGCCGTTATCGATGGTGTTTTAACCATTAGGCTTAACCGGCCTGACGCATTAAATGCTTTTCGCCCAGAAATGTTAGAGGGTATTGCACAGCTTATAAACACTGCTAATGCCGATGCTATGGTCTCCGTTGTTGTTTTAGAGGGCGCGGGCCGTGCATTTTCTGCAGGTGTAGATTTGAAGGTATTGCAAGGCACTGAACCAGAAGGCGGTAAAGTAGGCGATGTCTTTGACGCACCAGCCCAACGGGCGTACTTAGCCATTCGTGGTGCACGTATGCCGGTTATCGCCAAAGTTCATGGCGCCTGTTTTACTGGCGCTTTGGAAATTGCACTACACTGCGATTTTATTTTTACGACTAATACTACAAAGTTTGGCGACACTCACGCCAAGTTTGGCCTGCGCCCTACCTGGGGTATGACACAAACTTTGGCTCAGGCGGTTGGCTTGCGCAGAGCGAAAGAACTGTCTTTTACGGCTCGAATATTCTTGGGGGTTGAGGCGGTCGAGTTGGGTATGGCCTGTGCGGCGGTTGAGGACAAAGAGGCTTTAGATGATCTGGTTGCGCAGCGCGCAGCAGCAATTGTTGCCAACTCTTCATCGGCAGTAGCGGCGATAAAGGATTTATACAATATTTCTCAGCAAGGCCATGCCATGCAAGACGCGTTAGAGGCAGAATTGGCTCAGGAGTATCCGCAAATTACGGATACTTCCGCAAGATTGGCCGGGTTTTAAGCCCGGCCTTTGAGCTTTCTAGGTTATGGCTGCGGCGAATAGTCTGTCTTGGTCATAAACACTTTCTCTATATTTTCTACTAAGCGACCGTCGCTGATGGAAGCTGCGTATACCGCTTGCCATGCGGGGTCGGTGCCAAATGCTTGCCACGCGACGGCAGCCTCGGCAAGGCTAGGGTGTGCGACCACGTAGACCAACGTATTGGGTAATTCCAGTGGCTTCCAATAACTGATATTTGCAATACCGTGCTTGGTAAATAACGCCATGGTGTGGTCTCTAAAGCGCGTTTCCAAAGCATTTAGTTTACCCGGGAAGGTTGTATAAGTGCGCAGTTCATAGACGCGTTTGTCTGGGTGCTGGGCATGGCCTTCATGATGATCTGCAAAACTACTGAGGCTTATAAAAGCCAGCACAATGCCGCTGAGGAAAGTGGCTAAGCTGCGAAGTACTGTTGCCGTGGGGTTTTGGGTGAACATGCTAATGCCTGTGTTGGATGATTGATATGCTCTACATACTAGAAGCCTAAGGTCTTAGCTGCCAAGCTAAATTTTCTCCCTCAATTGCTGTCGCCCATTAGAACTATTTTTCAGCTACGACCTTAACCGGCCGCCTATGACGTGTTTTGCATCAGTTACCCTGCGGCTTGGGGTGTTAATACTTCGCCGTATCTTTCACTTCATGCTTCACCTTTAAAGCTTGGTCTTTGCGCGGTAAGCTCCAAGCATGAGTTTTTTGCTCTGTATTTGTACAACGTAAAAGTACGATGTAGAAGTACAACTCAAAATGGGGAGAAGGTTATGCGCGTGAGGTTTTTTTCAATTCTGACTTTGTTATCTTTAGCTGGGCTAGTCCAAGGGGATATTAAACGTACCGCCTCAGGGCAGCCGGATTTGTCTGGCTTTTATGATAGCGGCACCTTAACGCCTCTCAATCGCCCCAAGGAACTTGGCGGTAAAAAATTCATGACTCGTGCTGAGGCAGAAGTGCTGAAAAAGATGAGCGGGTTGCTGCAATCAGATGCGCAGAAAGTCAGCGATCCGAACCGTGAAGCGCCCCCCAGTGGCGGTGACGGTGAGCATGGTTTTGGCGCCGGTGGCGTTGGCGGCTACAACACATTTTGGGTTGATCCGGGCAGTGATGTTTCTGAGCTGAACGGTGAAATCAGAACCTCCATTGTTTACCAACCGGCAAGTGGTCGGCAGCCAACGATGACGCCCCGGGGTATGCAGGCGATGGCGGACAACTTCAGTTCATTTGCCTACACCAACGATGGCACTGCGTCATGGCTGAAGAAAGGCGGTCATGGCCCCTTCGATGGGCCTGAAGACTTGGCCCTAGCAGAGCGCTGCTTGCTCGGCTTCAGCGCTGGTCCTCCCAGCCTGCCAGGGCTCTATAATAATTATAAACGCATTGTGCAGACTGAAGATCATGTCATGATTTTATTGGAAATGGTCCATGACGCTCGAGTGATTCGGATGAACGCTAAGCATGGCCCAGCCAGCCACCGCTCTTGGTTAGGCGACGCAATTGGACGCTGGGAAGGCGATACCTTAGTGGTTGAAACCACCAATTTCCGCAACCAAACCGGCCTATATGGTGGCGATGAAAACCTCTATTTGATAGAGCATTTTACCTTACAAGAAGACGGCAATCTGCTTTATGACTTTACCGTGAAAGACCACACGGCGTGGACTCAACCCTGGAGTGGAGCCTACGTTTGGCAGACATCCCAGAGCAAGGTTTATGAATATGCCTGTCATGAAGGCAACTATGCCATGGGCAATATCCTGCGTGGCGCCCGCCTCCTAGAGAATGAAGCGCTAGCAGAACAGGCCGCTAATCGTTAACTGGGCTTTGTCTGCAGTTGGGAAAGCAGTTTTGTTAGAATTTGACTTGGGAGCGTGTTTTGGAATTTGATATTAGACCTGCGATCGAGGCAGAGATGGGGCAGCTTGGGCTAATGGGTTCTTACTCTTATGCCGGGGCTTTCGGTGATGGTGAAGACAATGTTGTCGCCACTGGTACTAAGGCGGAATGGACTCTCTGTGCATTTGATGACAGCGCCCGCACTGATAAAGGCCAGGCCACCATGGCCACCTCTTTCTGTGCTTTCCCTTTTACCACTCGTGTTAATGGCAAGGCCATGGCCATGGCCGGCATTTCTACTGTGGGTACTCGGCCAGAATATCGGCGTATGGGCTTGCTACGCAAAATCATGACTAGGGCCTTTGCCGAGCAAAAAGAGCGTGGTCAAAGTATTGCCGGGCTTTGGGCTTCGCAAGCCGCTATCTATCAGCGTTATGGGTTTACCCAAGCGGGCATGAATAGAAATTATGCAGTAGACAGCGTCGATATTGCGTTAGCTATGGACGGGTCTAATGCAGCGTTAGCACTGCCGATGGTGACTCGATACACCCCGGTTCACGGGCTTGATGCGGCCCGAGAGGTATACAAGAATTTTATAGCTCAGCGCACCGGCTACCTGCATCGCGGTAAATCTTTGTGGCTGAATAATACGCTGGATGAAACTACCCCTGACGGTCCGGTATATATTGCCATAGCAGGTACACTTGAAGCGCCCCTTGGATATATTGTTTATACCTTGCGGGCCAATCTTGTAGACAATCGGGCGCGCTCCCAAGAAATAAAAATTCGTGATTTTGCGTGGCTAGACTTAGCGGCCTATCAAAGCCTCTGGCAATTCATAGGCAAGCATGATTTGGTCGGGCGTGTGGTCTGGGCTAATGCGCCCATGGATGATCCTGCGTTGGCGTTGTTTCAAGAGCCTAGAATGTTGCACAGTCGAGATACTGAAGCCAGTTGGTGGCGTATTGTGGACGCACCTAATGCCCTAGCTCAGCGTGGCTATAGTGTTGGTGAAGATATTAAAATCGGCATTGCCGGAGATGATTTGGCGCCTTGGAATAATGGCTGCTGGCACTTGCGTAGCGAAGGTGATGGAACTGGTGTTGGCTTTGCTGCCAGTGTTCAGGCCTGTAGCGATGCGCCGCAAGTTACGCTGTCGATAAAGAGTCTCACTGCCATTTTTTCTGGCATGCATCGAGCTCAAGATTTAGCCAATTGGGGTTTGCTTGGCGGCCAAGCAAGCGACATCGCTCGCTTAGATCGAATTATGGCGACGCAGTATGCGCCTCACTGTCCCGATCATTACTGATTAGCGTGAATAGCACGCCGGATAACTCAATGGAATATTTGCGTCCTGAGACCAGATCAGGGCGTGTCTCCATTGCCACTAAGTTGGCCCACGGCGTGGGTTCCATGCCCGGCAACTATAAAGAATTTGCCTTCAATACTTTTCTGCTGCTCTACTACTCGCAAATTCTAGGTCTGTCTGCGAGTTGGGTTTCACTGGTGTTGGCCATTACGCTCATTGTCGATGCCGTCACTGACCCGCTAATGGGGGCAATTTCCGATAACTTTAAGCCACGACTTTTCCCCAGTCTTGGACGCCGCCACCTCTTTATGTACTTGGCTATTTTGCCTTTGGGCATTTCTCTATTTTGTCTGTTTTCACCGCCAAACTGGGAAAGTCAGCAAGCCTTGTTGGCTTGGTTATGTTTTTGGGCCATTGCTGCGCGACTAGCATTTACGCTTTATGTTGTGCCCTGGGCGGCACTTTCTGCCGAGCTCACCGACGACTACGAAGAACGGACCAGTATTGTTGTATACCGAGTGGCCATGGCCTGGGTTGGTGGCATTGCGTTTCAAGTTTTTGTTTATACCTTTGTAATGCCAGATGTTGGCGACAGTTACGGGCAACTTGATATCAATAACTACTCTACCCTCGCTTTTTGGTTGGCGGGCTTAGTGATGATTTGGGCCGCCATTACGACGCATTTTACCCGGAATCAAATCCCCTATTTACGCCAGCCCACTGACCCTGCGCCACTAGACTTAACTTTGTTCCTAACGGAAGTTCGGCTTGCGTTTGCCAGTAGAAATTTCCGGTTATTTTTTTTCGTTTCGCTGACTTTTTTTGCAACCGCTGGTACTGGCGCGGTATTCGATATTTATATGAATACCTATTTTTGGGAACTGCGCAGCGAAGATTTACGTTGGCTTGGCGTGTCGATTATATTCGCCTTCATAGCGTTGGCAATTACACGCCCCCTGCAAAGTCGCTTTGGCAAACGCGATATAGCCGTAGTTTGTTTGGTGTTTTTGATTATCACCCTGATGATTAAGGTGTCTTTTCGATTTACAGATATTTGGCCAGATAATGGCGATGCCAAATTATTGCCGCTGCTGGTGTTGTTCACTTGTATTCAAATGTTCTTTGTCACTTTGTTTTCGGTCATGGTGGTGGCCATGTTGCCAGACATGGTTGACGAACAACAGTTGTTGGTTGGGCGGCGTCAAGAAGGCGTTTTCGCTTCAGCATTTAGTTTTGCCAGTAAAACAACGGCGGGATTTGGTTTGTTGGCTGGTGGGCTACTTCTTGAGCATGTTATTGCCTTTCCAACTCAGGCTTTGCCGGGCGAAATTCCAGCGGACACCTTAATCGCCCTGGGCGTAGTAGACGGCTTATTGGTGCCTTGCTTGTTTTTTCTGCCGGTTTATTTACTTAGCCGGTATTCGTTGTCTCGAGATAAGCTCACCGTTATTCAGGCCCAGTTACTTAATCAGTAAATTGTTTGCTTAGGCTTCATGTGTGAGTCTTTCACGCAGCAGATTTTAGTTAGAAAATTTTGAGGAACTCAGATGTTAGAAAAAGTACATCCATCTACAGTGGGTATGTGTGAAGACCGTTTAGAACGTGTTAGCCAATGGTTAGAAGAGCAGGTCAGCGGCGAGCGTTTAGCTGGGGCCAGCGTTTTAATTGGCCGTCAAGGTAAAATTTCATATATGCAGGCAGTGGGACTTGCCGATAAAGAATTGGCTAAGTCATTTACTGAGGACAGTGTGGTGCGAATATTTTCAATGTCTAAACCCATCACCTCTGTGGCTGTAATGATGCTTTACGAGCAGGGTTGTTTTCAACTTGACGATCCGGTTGCCAAATACATCCCTGAGTTTGCAAGCACGCCGGTTTGGCGCGGTGGTGAGGCCAGCCTAAGTGAGACTGAACCGCAAAGTAGCCCGATGTTGGTGAAGCATTTATTGTCCCACACCTCCGGGCTGACTTACGGCTTTATGCAAAGCAATGTAGTGGACCAAGAGTATCGTAAGGAAGATATCGAATTCATTAATTTCAAGCACAGCTTGGCGGAAATTGTCACTCGGCTTGCGAAGATTCCGTTGATTTGTCAGCCGGGCAGTCAGTGGAATTACAGCGTATCCACAGATGTTCTAGGTCGTCTTGTGGAGATTTGGTCGGGTATGCGTTTGGCTGAGTTCTTTCAGCAACGAATTTTCTCGCCGCTGCAAATGCATGACACGGATTTTCAGGTTAAAGCTGAAAATCAAAGCCGCTTTTCCGCGCTGTATGGCCCGGCGAATGGTGTGGATATGAGCAGTGTTGGCAAAGCAGATCTCGATTTAGATAAGGTTGAGCCTAGAGGTTTAACGCTTCAGGAAGGATCAGCCAAGTCACGTTATTTTAAATCAACAATGTCTGATTCCGGTGGTGGCGGTCTAGTTGGCAGTATTGGCGATTACGGGCGGTTTTGTCAGATGCTCTTGAATGGAGGCGAACTGGATGGCGCGCGCCTGCTAAGCCCAACTACAGTGCGATATATGCGTACCAATCAATTACCAAACGACTGCGATATGGCGGCTATGGGTCAGCCGGTTTGGAGCGAAACCAGCTACGACGGTATAGGTTTTGGTCTTGGTTTTGCTGTAGTTCTTGACCCACCTAAGGCGTCAATCATTACTTCTAAGGGTGAGCACCATTGGGGTGGCGCTGCGAGTACGTTTTTCTGGATTGATCCGGTGGAAGATCTTTTTGTGGTGTTCTTTACTCAGCTTATTCCTTCATCTACCTACCCAATCCGGCGCGAGTTACGCGCGCGGGTGTATCAGGCGTTAGTTGAATAATTCATTGCGCAGAGTGGTTGTCTTGAGCAGTTATTTTGTGGAGGTTTTATGCAATTGGAAGTTTTTAAAGCGTTAGGTTTGGACAGAGCTTGGGGCGATCATCATAGCTTTGATTTTCAAGTGAACGGGCGCGCTAATGCGGAGATTGAGCAAGCGCTGAACACGCCCGGGGATGCGCATTATCACCCATGCCGTGAGGCCCATGAGCGAAAGGGCATAGCCAAGGGCGCGGTACATGTCTTTCGTGATTGGACTGAAGATAAGTTTTATTCAACTACCCGCCGAAAGATATCCGTTTATGTGCCTGCTCAAAGTGGCAATAACTCGGCCCCCCTGAACCTGTT
>CAJJAQ010000029.1 GCA_905182095.1 uncultured Pseudomonadales bacterium
GAGATTATGTTGCAAGATTTATCAGGCAAAGTTGCGTGGGTTACCGGAGCCGGAACAGGCATTGGTGAAAGTGGTGCTATTGCTTTAGCACAGGCGGGCATGCATGTGGTGCTGTCCGGTCGCCGTAAGGAAAAGCTTGAAGGCGTTGCAGCCCAGTGTGAGGGGCGCGCAACCATTGAAGAGTTAGATGTGGCAGATCGAGACAGTGTGTCTGTGGTCGCACAAAGAATTATCCAAAAGTTTGGCCGTATCGATGTTTTGGTTGCTAGCGCTGGTATTAACGTAAAAGAGCGTAACTGGCACAACGTCTCATTGGATGACTGGGATTCGGTGATTCGCATTGATCTTGATGGTGCGTTTTATTGCTGCAAGGCGGTATTACCAACTATGAAGGCGCAGGGGAGTGGGTTGATAATTAACATTTCTTCTTGGGCGGGCAAATATGTCAGTGTGGTAACCGGTCCAGCCTATACCGCTGCCAAGCACGCTATGAATGCTATGAATGAAAGCATCAACATGGAAGCCGGTAGCTTTGGTGTCAGGGCCTGTGCCATGTGTCCCGGGGAAGTGGCTACACCGATTTTAGACAATAGACCTATTCCGGTATCGGCAGAGGATCGGGCTCAGATGGTGCAGCCGGAAGATTGTGGTGAGGTAATTCGCTTCTTGGCGCAGCTGCCCAACCATGTGTGTATCAATGATTTGACCATTAGTCCAACGTACAACCGTGGCTATGTGGCTCAGGCCAAGGGGCATATACCTGGCCCTGCATAGAGTGGTGGATAGAGTGGTGCTGAGAATGATGCTTAGAGTTATAGCCACAGCTATAGTTAGCGTTGTAGTTAACACTTGAGTAACCAAGGGCTCGTTATGAGCCCTTATAGTGCATCGGCAGCGGTTCGATAGCAGATCAAAAGCGTGCTAATCAAACTGGACCTTAGTTCTTTTAGTTGAGGGCGTTTATTGCTGGCAGCAGTTGCTCCACCAGCATTTTGGTCTGCTCAATCATATCCGCAGTGCCAGAAGCGATGGGTCGCAAAATAAACTTATGCGCGCCACTTGCGTGAAAGTCTTCAACCATCGCCATCATTTCATCAACACCGCCAACGGCGCTGTAAGCTGCGGGGTCTTTGCCTAAACGTTTTTCCAGCACTTCATTGTACTTTTGTACCATGGGGTCGCTTTGCTTGCCGAAACGAAAGCCAAAGCCAGCGCCAAAATGATCATCGTCTATTTTTCTGCCCAATTCTCCAGCGCTAACTTTAATCGCCTCAATCACCGGCTTTATTTCTGCCGCAGACTCTATGCCCGCTTGCCAACCTGTGCCCCAGCGTGCGGTTCTTGCAATAGCTTGGGGCGCAGAACCGCCTACCCATAATGGCATTGGAGACTGTACGGGTTTTGGTGAGATGCTAGCGTCGATCAATTGGTAGTAATCACCCTGAAAGTTAACGCTGTCCTCGCGCCATAGCGCAGACATGATTTGTAAGCTCTCTTCAGTGCGCTTGCCTCGGCCTTTGGTGTCTCGGCCGGTAGCAATAAAATCTCTAGATAATGCGCTGCCAACACCGAATGCGGGCAGCAGGCGCCCACCGGATAATACGTCAATGGTGGCGCAGGCTTTGGCGGTGAGCACCGGGTCGCGCAAGCCCATGCTTGCCACGTTCATACCGAATTTGAGTTTTTTGCTGCCACCGGCTAGCGCGGCCATCACACTCATCACTTCGAGATTAGGTGTTTTTTCAATGATACGGTCGCTTTGCCAAATTGAATCAATGCCGCCGTTGTCACAAAGATTGACCCAATCCCAAAAACCCTGACCATCATCAAAGGTAAAATTTGCTATTCCGATTCCTGCGCCAACGGTCATATCTCTTCCCCAATTTTTTTTAAGTATTCTCAATGTCTTATTGCTGGAGAGAATACTACCGGGATCTTAGCGACATGCGAATGCTTCTTGGTGTGGAAGTGTTTTTCTCGGTTGCTGTGGAATGTTAGTTCGGTTGGCGTAAATGGCGGCTAGGTTTTGGTCTGTTTATATATTAAAGGGCTTGCGCTGGATGTCTTCGCGGTGGTCTCTGAGTCGATCACCCAAAGTGTTACAACACCAAAGTGTGGTCACTAACAGTACGCCGGGGAAGAACAACATCCAGGGCGACGATTCCATTGTCGCTGTGCCGTCCGCAATGAGTACGCCCCAGCTGGTATTGGGTTCTTGTACACCGAGGCCGAGAAAACTGATAAAGCTTTCAGCGAGAATGACGCTGGGCAGCGTAATGGTTGCATAAACAATAATAGGGCCAGCGACATTAGGAATGATGTGCCGCCAGACTATTTGGCCGGTGTGGGCACCTAAACTTCTGGCTGCTTCAATGAACAAAGCTCGGCGAATACTCAAAGTCTGACCCCGAACGATACGCGCTAGATCTAGCCAGAATATAGCGCCAAGGGCTGCAAACAGCAGGTACGGGTTGCGGCCGAAAAGCACAACTAACAATATCACTAATAATATAAAGGGTAGGCCATATAAAATATCCACTATGCGCATCATGAATTGATCCACACGGCCACCCAAATAGCCGGCAAAAGCACCCCATGGTACTCCGATCGCTAGGCTTACAAGGGTGGCGATGACCGCAATGGTTAGTGAAGTCCGCGCTCCGATCATGGTGCGCACAAATAGATCCCTGCCGACTAAGTCAGTGCCAAAGGGGTGGGCCAGTGAGGGGCCTTGTTGCATGCTATCCCAGTCAATGTCTTCGGGCTGCCAGTTGCTCAGTTCGGGTCCAATGATCGCTGCTATAACAACAATAGAAAGCAAAATAATTGACACTCGCGTGCTGCGTCGCATCTTCAGCTTGTTGTTAGGTCTACTGGTGTGGCTATCTAATGGTTGTCGCATCACTGGCTCAACCTAATGCGCGGATCTAACCATGCATAGGCCAGGTCAACGAAAAAATTGAAGGTGACGATGGCTGCTGAATACACCACAACAACACCCATGACCAGTGTGTAGTCACGATTCAGTGCACCTTGGACGAAATAACGACCAATACCTGGTAGGTCGAAAATTTGCTCAACGACAACGGAACCGGTTAATAATGTGGCGGCGGCTGGGCCAAGAAAGGAAATTACGGGCAGCAGGGCCATGGGCAAAATATGCCGAAAAATCAGCCGTGAGCGGCTTAGGCCCTTAGCTATTGCGGTTTTAACGTGGGGTTCAAGGTGAGTTTCGATAATTCCTGCTCGGGTCAATCTTGCTATGGCTGCGCTGTAGGGTAGCGCTAGGGCAATGGTGGGTAGCACAAAATGCCAAATTGAATCGCTTCCGCCTGCAGGTAGCCAGCGTAATAATACAGCGAAGATAAGTACCATCAGTGGTGCTACAACAATAGTCGGCAGGGCGATATTCAAATTATTCACTGCCATGATTAATCGGTCAGCAAAAGTACCTTGGTTGAAACCGGCGGCTATGCCTATGCCTATGCCTAGAAACAGCGCAGTAATCAGTGCGGCTAAACCCAAGCCAGCTGAAATTGGTAGCCCTGCCGCTATGAGTTCGTTGACATCAAAATCTTTTTGGCGAAAAGAAGGCCCTAAATCGCCTTGAAGTAGTCCTCCCATGTAACGCGCATATTGCAGATAAATGGCTTCGTCTAGATGATAAGCCGCGCGCAGGTTTGCTTCTATATCCGCGGGGAGGCGGCGCTCGCCGTCAAATGGGCCACCAGGGGCTAGGCGAACCAAAGCAAATACCAGAGTGATTACCGTAAGCAATGTTATGAACATAAACCCAAGGCGCACTAACAGATAACTTGATGAGATTTTGGACGTCACTGGTTTTTTGCACTCATAGGAAATGCTTGCATTGCTTTAGTTGGCTGCGGCTAGAATTTTAGGGTGCATCACGCCAGCTAAGATAACGTACTTGGTGCATATCTCGTAAATTATCCTCCCAGCCTTTAAGTCTGGGGCTGACCAAGCGTTTAACACTCAAATTGTAAAGCGGCACAACTGGGTAATCTTTTGCGGCAATGGCGGCTGCAGCGGATAACAGGTTGTTGCGTTGAGTGGCGTCTGCTTGAGCTTGAGCATTGGTCATAAGGGCATCAAATGCTGGCGAGTTATAGTGTCCATAATTCACCGGGCCGATATCCGACTGCAAAAGAGACAAGTAATGTTCTGCATTGTTTTCGCCAATCCAACCGGCCCAGGCTACAACAAACTTACCTTGGCGTAGATCAGCAAAGTGCGCCTTCAGTTCAGCTTGATGCAATGTGGTTTTGACCCCAATGCCGCGCCACATGCCGGCGATGGCTAAGTTAATTTTTTTGCCTTCAATACCGCTTACATGGCGAAGTGTGATTGTTAGGGGGTTTGCTTTGTCATAGCCTGCCTGGGCAAGCAGTTCTCGTGCCATTAGCTGGCGCTGGCTAAAGGGTGTGTTGGCGTGTGCTGTTTTGATTGTTTGGTAATTGTTGATTAACGAGGGTGCAAAGCTATAGCTGGGTAGGTCTCCAGAACGCATCACTTTACCAGTCAATATTTCTTGATCGACGGCTATGGATAGGGCTTTACGAACGCGTAAATCTTGCAATTGCGGTGCTGCAAAATTGAACACCAAATACATTGACGATAACAAAGGCGATAAGCGCAAGGCGTTTCCGGGCGTAACTTCGGAGTTAGCTTTGAGTGCCTGCAGTTCACTACTCGGCACGCTGGGTATGGCGTCTAGCTCGCCACTGCGGTAGCGGTTATAGCCGGACTGCTCGCTGGCTAACGGGTGATATCTGACAGTTTGTATCGCAACTTCGGCAAAAAAGTGCGGGTTAGCGGTCATTTCTACATAAGCTTGTGGCTGCCAGGTTTTTAGTTTGTAGGCGCCATTCGAGACCCAATGTTCTGGCTTTATCCAACTGTCTCCGACCCGTTCAATAATATGTTTGGGTACTGGAAAAGCCGTGGGATAGAGCAGGCGCTCGAGGAAGTAGGGGTAAGGGGCGGCTAACTTTATTTGTAATTGTCTTGGGTCAATGGCGCGGACGCCCAAAGCTTCCGGCGGCATTGAGCCTTGGTTCACCTGCACTGCGTTTTCAATCATGTATAAGAAGTAGGCGAGGCTTGCGGCAGTTTTGGGGTTTAGGAGACGGCGAAAAGAATAGACAAAGTCATCTGCGG